>NZ_JAAHHS010000253.1:8153-11293 GCF_010692395.1 Moorena sp. SIO3H5 | reverse complement strand
TTACAATCATAACAAGCTTCAAATCATGAGAGGATATCTGATTTTTCTGATATTGAATTTTGCCCCCCTAGCCCCCCTAGCGAGCAATCCCTCGCTAGGGGGGAACAAGAATCCCTTTGCTGGTAAAAGTCCCCCAATTTTGGGGGATTTAGGGGGCTTGGATGTAGCAAATGAGACTTCTCAGATAACCTCTGAGGGGGCTAGAAATTTAGTACAAAAGTTCTGCATAAGTGACATGCTCCCAGAGGAAAAAAAATCCTGTTTACCTTACACTCCCCATCTCTCCACCCTTGCCACATTTACTTTCTTTTTTACAACTATGATATCGACCCTACTCGTCTTCTTCTTCTTCCCTAATCCAACGCCAAATCAATAAGCAAAGATTCAACACTATGATTAGGTTTGCATCAAGGAATAAAGCGAGTAACTCCACAAATAAATCTATTAATAGCCAACGTTTTCGGTTGCGATTAGTCTTATTGGTCATGGCTATGATTGTCAATGTAAATGCTTCTGACCTCTAATCTATTGACTAAAAAAATAGGTGTATAGGGCTTTGATATAAAAAACTGGTACGGTATTTACTGGAAAATATACCTAAATAAAACTAGGTATTTTAAATATGAAGTAATAAACTAAAATACCCTAAAATAAAAACAAATAAAAATTTGTGATCAGCTAACACAATTCGCAATCTACATGGCAGAATTTAAGTAAGCAAAAATTTAGCAAGTGGTTCGTTACGGGATGGACTTTCCCAACAATAGCTACCGATTAAATCAGAGTGAGCCTTTTGGTGGTGCGTTACGGGACGGACTTTGCCAACACTGACTACCAATAAAATCAAGGCGAGTCCGTCTTATCACGCACCCTACGCAACTGTGCTTCCCTTGCTGATTTGGTACTAGACCTAACCCAAAGTGGGATCGAAATTCACTGTATGCGGGATCTGACTCGTGGTGGTTTGGCCAGTGCTTTAAACGAAATTGCCCTTGGGGCTAATCTTGGCATCCATATTGATGAAAGTCTGATTCCAGTCAAGGAAGATTTACAAGGAGCCTGTGAAATTCTGGGGTTCGATCCGCTTTATGTGGCCAATGAAGGTCGATTTGTGGTTATTTTACCGGAGCAAGAGTCACAAAAGGGTTTGGAGATTATGCGATCGCACTCCTTGGGAAAAGATGCTGGTTTAATTGGCAAGGTAACAGACGAGAATTCCAGTCTAGTCACTATGCAGAGTAAAATTGGTGCAACCAGGGTCGTGGATATGTTAAGCGGTCAACAATTACCACGTATCTGCTAATAGGTCAGGTTGTGGGATATGAAAACTGGGCAATTCCAGGACTTCAAGGGGTATCAAGATGGGTAGGAGTTTATAAAGATTCAATCTCTTCCCGAGAAAGTTGGGTGATGTTCATAATAGTCTCCACATCTAAACCTTGTTCCCGGCAGGAACGTGCTATCGCTATTTTTTCTTGTTTTTTTCCTTGTTGGATACCTTGTTGAAGACCTTGTTCGATACCTTCTTGTTTTCCTTGTTTTATCCCTTTTTCCATACCTCGAATTTCTGCCTGTTCCACTTGCCATCTCGTCTCAAACTCTTGGGTACTGAGTATACTGGCTTCGTCACGCTTATTTTTTAGGTAACGCTCGTAAGCTGCTCTTTCTTGTTCTGATAAATTAGTGACTCGCAGCGCCTCCTTCGCTTCTTCTATTCCTTTGGCCGAAAATTCCGTTTTGATATCGCTGTTTTTGAGAAAATAAATCCATTCATCTAAGCTAGTTTTCGCTAATTCCTTAAAATTATTTACTTTCAGCAGGTAGTATTCTGGGAAGATATCTGCTACTTTGTTGATGTTAAATTTGAACTCCTGAGTTTTGGTCGGTTGCAGGATATCCCCAAGATTAGCCCCAACAAACTCTCCGCGATAGGAATAAATATAGTCATCCCCCATCCCCAAGTTAAAGTAGACTATATTAATTGAATATACTTTCTTAATTTCACCATACTCTTGACCTTTTCCTAAGTATTCGGTGACTAACTTAGACGCACCGTAGAGCATACGGTGGAAATAATCGTGTTGAGGGTTGTTTTGTACTTCAATCAGGACGAGCTCGCCATCAGTGGTTTCAGCGAGAATATCAACTCGGTTAGTTTTATCATCGAGTGTTTCTTGATTAGCTTCGCTTTCGAGAAGGGTTTTGATGGTAATATCGAAATGCAACAACTCGCTTAAAAACCCTTCCAAAACACCAAAGTTAGCTTTATTACGCAGCAGTTTTTTGATTGCCCAATCAAAGCGAATATGTGTGTCTGGCATTGTCTTGTTCTCTTAAGAAAGAAAGAGTGAATGGTGAATGGTGAATGGTGAAGACAAAATAATGGTGAAGGCAAAATGTATAATTATAAATTATAATTTATACAACGATTCAATCTCTTCCCGAGAAAGTTGGGTAATTTTCATAATAGTCTCCACATCTAAACCTTGTTCCCGGCAGGAACGGGCTATCGCTATTTTTTCTTGTTTTATCCCTTTTTCCATACCTCGAATTTCTGCCTGTTCCACTTGCCATCTCGTCTCAAACTCTTGGGTACTGAGTATACTGGCTTCGTCACGCTTATTTTTTAGGTAACGCTCGTAAGCTGCTCTTTCTTGTTCTGATAAATTAGTGACTCGCAGCGCCTCCTTCGCTTCTTCTATTCCTTTGGCCGAAAATTCCGTTTTGATATCGCTGTTTTTGAGAAAATAAATCCATTCATCTAAGCTAGTTTTCGCTAATTCCTTAAAATTATTTACTTTCAGCAGGTAGTATTCTGGGAAGATATCTGCTACTTTGTTGATGTTAAATTTGAACTCCTGAGTTTTGGTCGGTTGCAGGATATCCCCAAGATTAGCCCCAACAAACTCTCCGCGATAGGAATAAATATAGTCATCCCCCATCCCCAAGTTAAAGTAGACTATATTAATTGAATATACTTTCTTAATTTCACCATACTCTTGACCTTTTCCTAAGTATTCGGTGACTAACTTAGACGCACCGTAGAGCATACGGTGGAAATAATCGTGTTGAGGGTTGTTTTGTACTTCAATCAGGACGAGCTCGCCATCAGTGGTTTCAGCGAGAATATCAACTCGGTT
>NZ_JAAHHS010000253.1:0-8053 GCF_010692395.1 Moorena sp. SIO3H5 | reverse complement strand
AGTATTCGGTGACTAACTTAGACGCACCGTAGAGCATACGGTGGAAATAATCGTGTTGAGGGTTGTTTTGTACTTCAATCAGGACGAGCTCGCCATCAGTGGTTTCAGCGAGAATATCAACTCGGTTGGTTTTATCATCGAGTGTCTCTTGATTAGCTTCGCTTTCGAGAAGGGTTTTGATGGTAATATCGAAATGCAATAACTCGCTTAAAAACCCTTCCAAAACACCAAAGTTAGCTTTATTACGCAGCAGTTTTTTGATTGCCCAATCAAAGCGAATATGTGTGTCTGCCATGGTCTTGTGCTGGTGCTACTGTTCTCGATTATCTCGATTATAGGTAAATTTTACGCTGAGGATGCCCTGTGCCAAGAGAATGAGGAACCGAGAGAGGGGGAGACAGGGAGATATCGAAAGTCTAGGAACGATTTAATGAGCTTTTCGAGTATCCAAATCAAAATTTGGACTAAAAATATGACTCATGACAATGTCAATTACTTAACCACATTCAGTTGATTCTATTACTTCTATAGCAGTACGCACTCAGATTAGGACAACTCTTACTTCTAAAACCTTGTTAGAGTCAACTTCTGCCTTCTGCCCTCAGCATAGCTGCCTTGTCCGTAGCGCTATATTTCCCGCTCACGTCCGAAAAAGTTGCGGGGATGAGTGATGGGGGGACCAACGATAAAGGGTGAGGGGTTATCGACGGTTTTTAATAATGCCCTAGGCTTCTTTTTCGTAGATGCTTCAGCAGGTAAGAGTGCTGGATGGCTCTGTTCCATTAGTTGAGCTATTAGTGTCCGCATGCCCTCTGCTGTGGGTAGCCTTTTTAGCTGTTCTTGGATCTTTCCTATTTTTTGATGTAAGCTTTCTATCTGCTGGAATTCTAGAACTTGAGCAGGTGTCCGCGTGAGTTTGACAATCTCGATAAAAACAGCGGTAAATTCGTACAACTCTTGACGGGGATTAATTACTAGTTCCCTAATCTCATCTCCCAATGTATTCCAATCGAGGAAATCCTCGGTTTCTTGAAGGATAATTGAAGGGTCATTTTGATCTAGTGCTTGGCGGAATGCCTGTTGGATATCTTTTTGCCGGAAAAGTTCGAGGATTGGCTTAGGTTTGCCAACGCCGTACTCGAAAAGGGCGTATTGGTAAACTCCAGAAAAATCGGCGGGTGGATGATCGGGAGCTAGGTTAAATTGCTTTAGTAATTTGATGACAAGCTCATGGCGCTCAAGCTTCTTCTTGACAACAGAAGTCCCTAAACCTGCAATAGCGCTAATTATTGGGTTAAGGTTGACTGGTGTCATAATCAGTTTCCTAGATGGCTAAATTGGTCATTTTGATCATAATCACCATAATTCATGCTTAATACTTGATACTTCTGACTTTATTCATGCTGGTGTAACCAAGCGTTTCCGGAGGGATTCTGCTCGACGCTTAGCGGTAGAATTCTTGGGGTCATATTTGAGCGCTTCATCATAAGCTTCTAAGGCTTGAACAATTAATTGCTTGCGCTCGTAAACATGACCGAGATTGTTGAGGACTGTGACATATCCAGGCTCTTGCTTCAAGGCTTCTTTGTACTGGCGAATAGCGAGATCATACTGTTCTTTGGCACAGTAGGCAAAACCCAAAGCATTATAGACAGGAGCAAGGTTTTCTTCGTCAGCATCCGTGCCTTTCAAGGCTTTTTGAAATAACAGGATAGCTTGACCAAAGAGCTTCTTGTCGGCATAAATACTGCCCAACTCGTAATACTCTATAACCGTTCCCCGGTCTTTTTGCAGCTTTTTCTCCAACCTAGAGAGAGTGGTTTCAATTTTACGAGTTTTGATAACTTGGAACAGCACCGCGACAGTAACACCAGCAAGTAGGACTAGCAAAACTGAGAGATAAATCGTTGGCAGTGTATCATTCATAAGGTTTGACTTTTTTTATTCTTAATGGTAATCCCCAAGCAGTTGCTCGTTGAGCTAACCAACCATCTGCTTGCCAACGTGCGATCGCATTATTCACGCGCTGCTTTAGCTTGGTGTATTGTAACCCCTTAGGCATGACCACACACAAGGCTTCACCCGAGAGCCACACTGGTAGCATCCGATACTCAGGATAGTCTTGTACCCAGCCACTCAGAATACTATTATCGGCAGCAAAAGCATCAGCCCTACCATTTTCTAAAAGCGATCGCGCTTCTTGGTAGGAATCTACTCCCACCACCCTAGATTCCGGTAAAGCATACTGTACCACGGCAATTGTGCTAGAATGATTGAGTATGGCGATGGTTCTAGTATGGAGATCACCCAATCTGGTAATTAACGGGTCTTTAGTAATCAAACCCGTGCCATCCAGGTAGTAGGGGATACTAAAATCCACCAATCGACGGCGAGGTGCCGTGGCTGTAACTCTAGCAATTGTCAGGTCAACTTCACCGTCCAAAACCACCTTAAGTCGGTCAATATTTCCCACCTGCTGCAACACCACCGCATCAGAATCACCTAAGAGTTCTTCTGCTAGACGTCTTGCTAGGTCAATCTCCAATCCTTGTAACTTGCCATCGGCATCTCTATATCCCAAAGGGCGCAAATTGTCTTTGACACCAACAATCAACTGACCCCGCTGCTCTATTTCCTCAAGTTGAGCACTCCGAACCCGTAACGGTGTCAAAAAAGACATCGCCGTCAATCCGAAGACCATACCAAAGTTGAAGAATTTGTGCTTAAGCATCGGTTGGGGAATCGAAATTGGGAAAAAGGTAAGCTATCGGTCGTAGTTTTTGGGATTTCCCTGAAAAAACAATACCAAATTTAATACCAAATTTAATACCAAATTTAATAAGAGCAAATTATAGCGTTTATCGCAGTTATGAGGTAAGCTTCTCAACCTCAAAGTCCCCCTTATTAAGGGGGATTTAGGGGGATCAATTTGTACCTTATGGGATATATTATTGCTATAATACTAATTAAAGATACTAATTAAAGTCGGGTTGGATAGTCATTATAATCTATAATAATCAAAAGAACCAAAGGGGATTTTTACCCCTGACCAGCCTTACCCTTAAGGATTACCCATTTACCCAATAACCTGAGTTTTTCAGGTAGGTTGCTAAGCATTCAGCTATCAGCGATTGGTCTTGGCCTATGGTCACGCTACGGGAATGGCCAAAAGCTGATGGCTGACCGCAGACGCCCGTAGCGTGCGCGTAGCGCATATGATGCTTACTCAGCTTTACCCGCTAACTCCACCACTTTGTTAAAGCTATCTGGATCCAGCACTGCCAGCTGTGCCAACATCTTGCGGTTAATTTGAATATTGGCTTTTTTCATTTGACCCATCAGCTGGCTGTAGCTAATACCATTTTGACGTGCTGCTGCGTTAATGCGAGTAATCCACAGACGTCGAAAATCCCGCTTGCGCTTGCGGCGATCACGATAGGCATTCCGCAGCGCTTTCATCACTTGTTGGTTAGCAATGCGGAAGAGTTTGGAGTGGGAACCTCTGAACCCCTTAGCAAGTTTGAGAATTTTTTTGCGCCGCTTACGAGCGACATTACCGCGTTTTACCCGTGTCATGGTTAATTCTAGCTATTGTGTTTAGTTTAATAGTGTTAGCAGTTATGGTCTACTGTTAAGATTTACATATAAGGCAACATCAGGCGAACATTATCCGCATCCCGTTCGTCTACCAAGGTCAGCTTAGACAAGCGCCCCTTCCTTTCTGAGGTCTTGTGTTCTAGTAAGTGATTTTTAAACGCTTTGCGGCGTCTTATTTTACCACTGCCAGTAGCTCTAAAACGCTTGGCAGCTGATTTGCGGCTTTTTAGTTTAGGCATTGACGGATTATAATAATGGCACAATTTATTATTGTATACCAATTGCTGCGTAATTAGGTGACCGTCTTATTCGTCTTCTGATAAATTCTTGGGCAAGGTGATGGTAAAGGTTGTTCCAACACCCACTTCACTTTCTAAGTGAATCTTACCACCGTGCAAGTCTACACAACTTTTGACAATTGATAACCCTAGTCCTGTTCCTGGGATGATACCCACATTACTGGCACGACTAAAAGACTCAAACAATTTTGCTTGGTCTTCTTGAGGGATGCCAATGCCTTGATCAATTATCTGTAAGATGACTTTCTCTTCATCTCCATTTAGCTGTACTAAAATAGTACCACCATCGGGAGAATATTTAATGGCATTGGAGATGAGGTTAGTGATAATTTGTCGAAGAATTTTGGGGTCTCCTGATATTGCTTCCCAGTCTCTTAAACTACTAAAGACTAGGCTATGTTTAGCCCCAAGGCTTGATTGGATCGGGCAGACTAACTCCTGACAAAATGTTACTAAATTCATAACAACTGGCTTGAAGTCTAATCTATCGAATTCCGCTTGATTAATGAATAATAAATCATTGACTAGGGTAGTCATATGTTTGACCGCAGCTTGGATCCGCCAAAAATGTTTAACTTGCTGAGAATCATTCAATCGATGACGGTACTTTTCTAGGAGTTCCACAGAGGATAGAATTGTCATTAAAGGTGTACGGTACTCATGGGATATGGTAAAAATAATCCGAGATTTCAGGTCACTGACTTTTTTTTCACGATCCAGTGCTTCACGCAATTGCGATTCCAAGTTGCGTAGCTGTTCTAAGTAATCTCTTAGTTCTACGGTGCGAGCTTGGATTCTAGTTTCAAGTTCTTGATTAAGGCTTTCTAAAGCAGCTTGAGCGGAAATGCGATCGCGAATTTCCTGTTGCAGCAGTTGATTTTGCTCAATGAGTTGTGTTTGTAGCTTGTGCAGAGTCAATTGATTCTCCACACGGGCTAAAACTTCCTCAACCTGGAATGGCTTGGTGATATAGTCAGCACCACCAACAGCAAAGGCTTTGACCTTGTCCCAAGTTTCATCCAGAGCACTGATAAAGATTACTGGAATTCCCTCGGTTTTTTGATTAGATTTGAGCTGTTTACAGACGTCATAGCCATCGATCTTTGGCATTATAATGTCGAGTAAAATCAAATCCGGTGGATCACACAATGCTGATTCCAAGGCAAGTAGTCCATCGATCATGCTCCTAACCTGATAGCCTTGCTCAATCAGGATCGAAGATAGCAGCTGCAAATTGGTTGGTGTGTCATCCACAACCATAATTTCTGCCTGAGTTGCCTCAGCTTGATGGTTATTCATGCTTTAATTAGGAAGAGCGAACCATAGGGGAGAAGCAAATTGGGCAGGAGCATACAGACCAGTAGCCCGCTGATCTGATTGAATCAGAAGGTGGTTTGGCTACCAGTGTTCCTACTCCACTATTCCTTAAACATCATCACGGCGAAAGAACAACATTCGGTACACAGGTTCACCACGAGCGAGGGTGGAAATTTCCCGTTCAGTAGGCACTGGCAGGGGGTTGGTTGGCAGCCAAGCAGTCTCTTGCCGGTAGAAGGCTCGATGAGCATCGAAGCGCGATCGCATTTCCACTGCCACTTCCTCTACATCGGATTGTACAAAGACCTCTGCTCCACTGGTCAAATAAGCTCCTAGAGTATCAACCAAGGTGGGCTGCACTATACGTCGTTTGGCTTGTCGCTTCTTGAACCAAGGATCAGGAAATTGAATAGTGACACGTTGCAAGGCACCATGGTGCCAAGAGCTCAAGAGTGAATCTATAGAACTATTAGCATTACAGAACAAAAATAGGAGATTGCTCAACCCTAAATCCATCACCTTAGTGTTGGCTTGTTTTACTAATGGTTCCCGAATTTCTAAGCCCAAAAAATTCCAGTCGGGTTGTTGTGTTGCCATCTGCAATAAAAATTCCCCTCTCCCGCAGCCAATATCCAGATGTAATGGTTTAGTAGTTTGGGCATAAACTTGATTCCAATCCGGAGCACTCACCGGCATCTGATATTGCTTGCTAAGTGGATTAACGTGTTGTCGCACTCGAACTCTAGCCAACCTTAGCACCTCCTTACTTTACTCACGGGATGGGGGATTAGGGATTAGGGGTTATATCCCTAATCTATTTGTAAATGTCAGATCTAGGTGCGCGCCTCCAAGGGCGCAAGGGATTGCTCGCGCCCTTGGGTCGCACCTCAATGAACGCAATTCCCACTCATCTCTATTTATCCTAAATGTAATATTTAAAATTTTTTATAGACTAAAGCCTAATTATGTAAGGCTAAATTAAAGATTATCCATTCGGAATAGGTAAGCAGTTAAATGTCACTTACACAAGGGGTTGTAATGGGATAACAGTAAACGTCATGAGTGATAATTTTAATAATTATTAAAATAGGGTTTAATCAAGAAAAGTTTTAGTTATGAGTTTAAATTTTCGCTTTGCCGTGGTAAGTGACCTACATATCGGGTTACCCCACACCATCTGGGATCATCCGAATCGGTTTCATTTGGTAGAAGTTAGTATTCCAGCCCTAGAAAGGATTCTGGAGGATTTAGAGCAGAAAGCTTTGGATTTCCTCCTCCTACCAGGAGACTTAACTCAGCATGGTGAACCAGAGAATCATGCCTGGTTACAAAAGCGATTGAGCCAGTTGCCTTTTCCAGTGTACGTCGTACCTGGAAATCATGATGTCCCCAATATCTTACCCAATGAACACTCGATTGGAGTAAAGGAATTTCCCTACTACTATCGCAAATTTGGTTATGAAAATCCCGAGCAGTTGTACTATACTTGTGAAGTTTTGCCTGGAGTACAGCTGATTGGGTTAAATTCTAACCAGTTCGATACCGGTGGTAAACCGGTAGGGCGTATTGATCAGCAACAGCTGATCTGGCTTAAACAAGTGCTTGCCCAGTGCCAGGATAAATTGGTGCTGGTGATGGTGCATCACAATGTAATCGAGCATTTGCCCGATCAAGCTAACCATCCCTTAGGACATCGGTATATCTTGAAAAATGGTCCAGTATTACACAATCTTCTCAAAACTTCTGGGGTCAATCTACTATTTACAGGTCACTTGCATGTACAAGATATCGCCTATCAAGAGGGAGTCTACGAAATCACAACAGGTTCATTAGTTAGCTATCCTCACCCCTACCGGATATTGCAGTTGTCTACCGATAATCAGGGCAAAAGATGGTTGCAAATTGAATCTCATCGAGTGGAGTCAGTCCCTGGTTGGGAAAACCTACCCCAGATATCTAGACAATGGATGAGCGATCGCTCTTATCCATTCATGGTGAAACTCCTAACTTCTCCCCCGTTAAATTTACCCGATTCAGATGCCCAGAAACTTGCTCCGAGTCTACGCTACTTCTGGGCTAATATTGCTGATGGTGATGCTGTATTCAACTTTCCTGAGTTTCCTACCCCAGTTCGTCGCTATTTTGAGTCATTTAGCTCCCATACTAGTCATGGGAAACCTGCTCTGATTGATAATCAGACCACTCTGTTGCTGACAAAAAATTAATGACTAAGACGGCTTTTCTTGAATAAATTTAACCACCACAACTAACCTCATAAGCTCAGGGATTTCCTCGACGAGGAAAGCGATCTTCTAGTGCTTGACCTCGACGAGGAAAGCGATCCTCTAGTCCTTGACCTCGACCAGGGAAGCGATCCTCTAGTCCTTGAACTCGACCAGGGAAGCGATCCTCTAGTCCTTGACCTCGACCAGGGAAGCGATCTTCTAATCCTTGACCTCGACGAGGAAAGCGATCCTCTAGTCCTTGACCTCGACCAGGGAAGCGATCTTCTAATCCTTGACCTCGACCAAGGAAGCCATCCTCTACTCCTTGACCTTGACCAGGGAAGCCATCCTCTACTCCTTGACCTTGACCAGGAAAGTCATCATCTACTCCTTGACCTGGATCGGGTAGTAGCACAGGAATTTCCGGTTCCGGATCCGGTTCTGGTTCCGGCTCAGGTTCCGGCTCTGGTTCCGGCTCAGGCTCAGGCTCTGGTTCTGGTTCTGGTTCCGGTTCGGGCTCGGGTTCCGGTTCAGGTTCAGGTTCAGGTTCCGGTTCAGGTTCGGGTTCCGGTTCTGGTTCAGGCTCAGGTTCGGGTTCGGGTTCCGGTTCGGGTT
>NZ_JAAHHS010000252.1 GCF_010692395.1 Moorena sp. SIO3H5 | reverse complement strand
TTGAAACGATTCTGGGGCTACGAGGATTTTCGACCTCCCCAAGGTGAAATTATTCGGATGATTTTAGAACAACGGGATGCTTTAATTGTTTTGCCTACTGGTGGTGGTAAGTCGATTTGTTTTCAACTACCAGCGTTATTACAAACTGGATTAACATTAGTGATTTCTCCACTCGTAGCATTGATGGAAAATCAAGTACAGGAATTGCGCGATCGCCTTTGGCGCGCTCTGAAGAGCGATCGCAAATTACCTGCTGCTCTGTTACATAGTGAATTACCTCGCTACCAACGGCAACAAACCCTTCAAGCTATAGAAAAGCAACAATTGCGATTGCTCTACTTATCCCCAGAAACCCTACTCAGTGAACCAGTGTGGAAACGGTTGTGTCAGCCACAGCTTCAGATTAATGGATTGATTTTAGATGAAGCCCATTGTTTGGTTCAATGGGGTGATACCTTTAGACCTGCTTATCGCCGTTTGGGTGCAGTAAGACCAGCACTGCTTAAGTGTAAGCCCAAGGGAACAAAAATTGCGATCGCATCCTTTACTGCTACTGCTGACCCCAAGGCTCAAGAAACCATCCGCAAAGTCTTGCAACTGCGACAACCCCAAACATTTTTAATTAGCCCCTATCGAGACAATCTTAACCTCCAGGTCCAAACCGTCTGGACTCCCAAAGGACGCGAAACACGAGTATTGAACTATATTAAAGCCAGACCTAAACAAGCTGGGTTAGTTTATGTCCGTTCCCGAAAAGATAGTGAAGTGTTAGCGCAATGGTTTACTTCCTTGGGATATTCCACCGCAGCTTACCACGCTGGCTTGGGTGCTCAGGAGCGTCGGAAAATTGAAGCCAGCTGGATTAGTGGTCAGACCCAATTTGTGGTATGTACCTGTGCCTTTGGCATGGGGATTAATAAGCCAGATGTACGCTGGGTTGTGCATTTCCAAGCACCTTTACTCTTATCCGAATATATTCAGGAAGTAGGTCGTGGGGGAAGGGATGGTAAACCAGCGGATGCTTTGACCTTAGTCAGTGAACCAACGGGATGGTTCAATCCAGAGGATAAGCAACGACAAGAATTTTTTGCCCATCAAATGCGATCGCAATACCGACAAACTCAACAGTTAGCAAAGCAATTACCAGCCCAGGGAGAAGTAGCCAAAGTAGCCAAAGAGTTTCCCAATGGTGCCATAGCCTTAGCACTCCTCGACAGTGCTGGTCAACTGGAATGGATTGATCCATTCCATTACCGACAACACCGGTCTAAAAAATTTTCCTCCCTAGCACAGGTTAGTAATATCCAACAGCAAGCCCAGTCTCAGATGAATAAATACCTGAAAACTCGCCAGTGTCGTTGGCAATTTTTACTAAAGGCATTTGGTTTTACTAAAGAAGCAGTTGGTTTTAAATGCGATCGCTGTGATAATTGTTTATCCCATTGATCAATTGGATTAGCTAATTCGTCTTAGGTTTTAGGGAGTAGGGAGTAGGGAGTAGGGAGTAGGGCAAGAGAGGGAAGGGTGGGGAGATGGGGAGATGGGGAGATGGGGAGTAATTGTGCTTGTTTTAGGCTACCTTAAAATAATCTGTCGCGCATTTAAACGACCTTGTCTTGATGCAGCCCCTCCCCATGAGCGACTGCATCAAGACACAGCTTATTCAATTTTTATTTTTTATATTGCTGTAATTCCTTTAAATAATTATTGAGTTTAAACAGACTATATATTCCTAATGCTGTACCAATTGGTAAACTCAACAGATTCACACATGCCGCAATCCAGTTAGCAGTATTTGGCTTGGCTCGCTGATAGAATAATCCTGCCATTATATTAACAATTCCAAACCCAAGTAGAAATATATGCATGGCGATAGTGGAGAAAATTATCCAACTATCACATATATCTCCTCGGAAAGGTTCATTAACACATAATGAAGGACGCATCTGGATTATATATCTCGAAAAATCGAAATAAATACTAAATGGCAACAATCCAAAGAAGAAATAAATGCCGCCCCAAATATAGTGAAAGATACTGAGCCACTTGAAACGTTTCATAGAGTGCTCTCCATTTCTTGTTTAAGTTCCAGCTATAGTAATTAATATAGCTGGATTACAGCGGACATCTCTGTTAAAGCGATGCAGAGGTGCGACCCGTGGCGAATTTAATTACGGGTCAAGCGCACCATTACGGTTTTGGAGGAAATCCCTATCAGCGATCGCATCAAGACAGGGTTTATCTTCTAAGCGATGCAGCGCGGTCTTGGGAAGGCAGCGCGGTCTTGGGGGTTCCCCCCATGAGCGACTGCCGTGGTTTCCCCCGGAGACCAAACCTTAGACAGTTGAGCCTTTATGGTTGGTCGGCTATGCAGAAAAGGGGTAAAACTTATTGATTAAGGCTCAACTGTCTTACGGTAAATTCAAACCATGAGCGACTGCATCAAGACACTGAATAATATCCAATTTAAATGCACAACAGCTTAACACCGAAAACTCCTCCGATCTCTTGACTACTGCTCCAAAGTTCCCGATTCCCGATTCCCGATTCCCGATTCCCGATTCCCGATTCTAAATTCTTAATTCTCAATTCTTAATTCTTAATTCCTCTAAAAAACCTTCTATCCGCTGCCAAACTTTATCCAACAAATCAGGACAATCAGCATCAAACCATTGAATCTCTGGATAAGCCTTAAACCAAGTGCGTTGACGTTTAGCAAATTGGCGAGTGTGGACAACAGTTAACTCTCTGGCCTGCTCAAGGGATAAGTTACCAGCAAGATAATCTTTAATTTCCCGATATCCCAAGGTATCCAGTAACGGTAAATTCCATCCATACTTCTGAGCAATCGTTTCCACCTCAGCCACAAATCCTGCTGCTAACATTTGGTCAGTACGCTGAGCAATCCGCTGGGTAATAGTTTCAGAATCCTGACATTCCAAACCAATCTGGAGAATTGGATAATTAGGAGGATTCTCTCCCTGCTGCTGTGATATCGGAATTCCAGTTACGTAAAATACTTCCAATGCCCGCAATGTCCGCACTTGGTCATTGGGATGAATCTTTTGAGCAGCAACAGGGTCAATCTGTTGGAGGAAATTATAGAGCTGAGGTTGACCAAGAGCAGCTAGTTGCGGACGCAAATCTTCCTGAGGCGCAACCCGAGGAATTTTTAACCCCCGCACTACGGATTTGATATATAAACCAGTACCACCAACTAAGAAAAGAGGTTTATTGTTTAACTCTGCTTGATCTAGCTGGTATTGCTTTTGTTTCCTGTGTTCGCTAGCTATAATTTCCTGGGCTTGCTGTTGATAATCAGCTACAGTTAAGGTTTCGGTTGGATCACAGATATCAATCAGATAATGGGGTACCTGCTGTTGTTGAGCCAGTGTCGGCTTAGCTGTTCCAATATCAAATTCTCGGTAAACCTGACGAGAATCAGCATTAAGAATTATTGAACTAACGCGCTGGGCTAATGCTATTCCTAGACTAGACTTACCTGTGGCTGTGGCACCGCAAATTACGATTACTGCTGAGTGCTCAGTGTTAAGTGTTGAGTTTTGGGCGGAGGGCTGTTTCATCTTCCATTGTGGCATTCGCGATCAACTCGACCACTGACCCACTGATAAGGTCATAAACTATATAGTCAATCCCCTATAGAAATAATCTATGAAAGTGGGCTGTGGTCGCCTATAAGGCTTTTGTGCTACAATCTTTTGGTGTTTTATCATTTTTGATAAATCATAGCCTTTCAAAGCTTTTAACAGAGAACCCCGAAAGATTATGACGAGTAGTTACAGTGCCGATCAGATTCAAGTTCTAGAAGGTCTCGAACCGGTGCGGAAACGCCCAGGGATGTACATCGGGACAACTGGACCTAGGGGTCTCCATCATCTAGTCTACGAAGTTGTAGACAATTCCATCGATGAAGCGCTGGCTGGGTATTGTACTCACATCGAAGTAGATATCAATAGCAATGGTTCCGTAACCGTTACCGATGACGGACGAGGAGTTCCTACGGACACCCACCCTACCACAGGGAAATCAGCACTGGAAACCGTAATGACCGTACTTCATGCCGGTGGTAAATTTGGTGGTGGCGGCTATAAAGTCTCTGGAGGATTGCACGGTGTTGGTGTTTCCGTAGTGAATGCTCTGTCTGAGTGGGTAGATGTAACGGTGTGGCGGGAGAAAAAAGAACATACCCAGCGCTATGAGCGGGGTGTGCCCATGACTGAACTACTCGTCAAGCCCTATAAAAAAAACCACACTGGTACCTCAGTAAACTTCAAGCCAGATACCGAAATCTTTACTGGCGGTATTGAGTTTGATTACACTACCTTATCCGGACGTCTGCGGGAACTGGCTTACCTGAATGCTGGTGTTAAAATTACCTTCTCAGACCATCGCCTGGAAGAACCCAGAGTAGAAGCCTATCACTACGAGGGAGGTATCCAGGAATATGTCGCTTACATGAACCGAGAAAAGCACCCCCTACACGAGGAGATTATTTATATACAAGGGGAACGCAAAAGTATCCAAGTGGAAGTGGCACTACAATGGTGCATTGATGCCTATAGTGATAATTTGCTGGGTTTTGCGAACAATATTCGCACCATTGATGGTGGTACCCACTTGGAGGGGCTCAAGACAGTCTTGACCCGAACCATGAATGCGATCGCACGCAAGCGCAATAAAATCAAAGAAAGTGAGTCTAACCTAGGTGGTGAGAATGTCCGAGAAGGATTAACTGGGGTGATTTCTGTCAAAGTCCCAGAGCCAGAATTTGAAGGTCAAACCAAAACTAAACTGGGAAATACAGAAGTAAGGGGCATTGTAGATTCCCTAGTTGGGGAAGTCTTGACTGAATACCTGGATTTTCGTCCCCAAGTGGTCGATACTATCTTAGAAAAAGCGATTCAAGCCTATAAAGCCGCAGAAGCTGCTCGTCGTGCTCGTGAATTAGTGCGGCGGAAATCAGTACTAGAGTCTTCTCCCTTACCCGGTAAGTTAGCCGATTGTAGTTCTCGGGACCCAGGGGAATCAGAGATATTCATCGTTGAGGGGGATAGTGCAGGGGGATGTTTTTCTGGAGAGACACAGGTTGCCCTCGCTGATGGACGGTCTTTGAGCTTCAAGGAACTCGTAGCTGAACAAGCTATGGGTAAAGAGCATTTTTGCTACACGATTACCAATAACGGCAGCATCGGAATAGAACGGATTATCAATCCTAGAATCACCAAAGCCAATGCTAAAGTCATCAAACTTACCTTAGATAACTCAGAAACCATTATTTGCACTCCCGATCACCGCTTCATGTTGCAAGATGGTAGTTATAAGCCTGCAGTATCTCTGACTCCTGATGATTTACTAATGCCTCTGTATCGCCCACTGGCAGAAATCAGGAAACAGGCAAACATCAAAACGCAAAACAAACAAGCTTATTCCGCTGTTGCCGGTAATCAGACACAGGTTTGTGAAGCTGTTGCTAACTATAACTACCAAGTTGTTTCCATTGAATCCCTAGAACAATTGGTGGATGTTTATGATATTGAAGTGCCTCATACCCATAATTTCGCTTTAGAGAGTGGGGTGTTTGTTCACAACAGTGCTAAACAAGGACGCGATCGCCAATTCCAAGCTATTCTCCCTCTGCGTGGAAAAATCCTCAACATTGAGAAAACTGATGATGCCAAAATTTACAAGAACACAGAAATCCAATCCCTAATTACAGCCCTAGGGCTAGGGATTAAAGGAGAAGAATTCGATCCGTCCAATTTACGCTACCACCGCATTGTAATAATGACTGATGCTGATGTGGATGGCGCTCACATCCGTACTTTATTACTAACCTTCTTCTACCGCTATCAACGAGCCCTTGTAGACCAAGGGTACATCTACATTGCTTGTCCTCCGTTATATAAACTAGAACGAGGTCGCAACCATAACTATTGTTATAGCGATCGCGAACTACAACAGCGGATTAGCCAATTTCCTGAAAACGCTAACTATAACATCCAACGATTCAAAGGATTAGGTGAAATGATGCCACAGCAGTTGTGGGATACCACCATGAATCCAGAAACTCGCACCATGAAGCAAATCGAAATCGAAGATGCTGCTGAAGCAGACAGAATCTTTACTGTACTCATGGGAGACCGGGTTGCTCCTCGCCGCCAATTCATTGAAACCTATGGCGCTCGACTCAATCTACACGATTTAGATATTTAGGGTCTAGGTTATAGCGGTTTTGAATTTGGTGAGGTACAGAGTTCCTGGTTTTAGGGAACAGGGAACAGGGAACAGGAACCCACCCCTAAACCCTCCCAGGAGGGGAAGAGAGGGAACAGGGAAAAAATTCTGTGTACCTCATTGAGCTAAAAACCGCTATAGTACAATTAATCGTAGGGTGGGCAGTGATTCCTAATAAATTTCGAGCTTGTACTAGGGGTTATTGGCACTGCCCACCATCAGAGTCAAATTAATCGGAAGGTGGGCAGTAATCATACTAATTCCAAACTTTACCATCGGCATGATACTTACTGCCCACCCTACATCTGTTCCCTACTTCTGAGCAGGGAAATCGGAAGTGTGAGAACTGTGTACCTCATAGCTATTAAAAACCCTGTATAGCACTACCCATTAAAGTTAGGACATTGATAAAATGCGTCAATTCTTGTCCACTGTTCCCTATTCCCTGTTCCCTATTCCCTGTTCCCTATTCCCTGTTCCCTGTTCCCTGTTCCCTGTTCCCTTATAGTAAATCAAGCCATGGTTACCGCAATTCCAGCTAACCAAATTACCCTCTATGATTTAAGAGTAAAGTTTGGCTTAGAGCGCACTGATGATGAGCAATTCTTTCAGGAGTGGCAAGATGATTTACCAGAACTAACAGAATTAGAAAAAAAAGAGCTAAACGAAATAAAGAAAGACTATCTCCACTTATCAGAGCGCCCAATGGTGGAAACCATTGTCAAAATGGTAGTACTTTCCCCATTATTGAAACTAGCTGGTTTTTATCGTCCTCCCTTTTATATTACTGCAGAGAAAGTCGTAGAAATTACTTCCCAAGATCAAGAAACAATTATTACCGGACGACTTGACCTACTGATCTATACTCCTGAATTTTGGGTATTAGTCATCGAAGCCAAACGAGCCGATTACTCCCTGGAAGTTGGCATCCCCCAAGCACTAAGTTATATGCTAAGGAATCTCGAATCAACAAGACCTGCTTTTGGATTTATCACTAATGGGCCAGATTTTATTTTTCTAAAACTGAGCAAAGACAATACACCAAAGTATGGTGAGTCAGATTCATTTTCTCTTCGGAATAAGACAGGCTTGGAGCAGGTTCTCAAAATCCTAAAGCGCTTTAATCAGTTAGTGAAGCAATAATCAAGTATTAATATCAAGTCCGATTAATTGTTTACGATCCGAATCATGAGGTTATTCACCAATGGATAAATTAGATCAATATCGTCAGATTACCTGCGAATTTTTACAAAGCTTTGCCAGTTATGATCTCAATGCTCAACTTATCTTTGATAGAGAACGGGATTGTTATTTGGTTTTCCACAACGAATGGCGTAATGAGTACCGCATCTATGGCTGCGCCATGCATCTTGAGCTGATCGAAGGTCAAATCTGGATACAGCACAACAGTACTGAGATTTACATCGATCGTGAATTAATTGAGCGGGGTGTTTCTCCCAAAGATATTATACTGGGATTTCGCTCTCCCAGCGTCCGCAAACTTATTGCTGCTGCGATGGAAGACTAGTGTTGGAACTGCCCTTCCGAAAATTGCCACAGGCTGGAAGCCTGTTCCACCCAATATAACCGGATTTTAACTAACAGCAAACTCGGTAAATTTGCGAACATCTGGAGGATGAAAAGCTAAAACAATATCACTTTTTGGAATACCTGCTGCCACTAAATCATTAGCAATGCCGTCTTCAGTATTGTCACATTTAATCCAGATTTTAGAATTAATAATTCCGACATGAATCAAACAACTATGAAGATGCTCTTGGTTATTCCATCCTTCAGAAACAATTAAATATTGGTCTGTCTCTCGGTCAAATGCTGCATGGTTACGGATATTAACATTAGAGTAATGAATGTTAACATAAGGGGTTAAGGTTTGACGAATAATTTGGCGATAGTTTTCTAATTTATCCATTTTATAATCACCTCATCTTCCGGGTCAAAAACAATAATTTTAAGCGTGTTATCTTCTAATAACATCTGTCCGACTTCTTCGGTAAATAAGCGGTTAAATATTACTTCTCTAATAGCTAAATAAAGAATACGTTCTGAAAGTTGACGTTTAAGAACTTTATCGTATAATATATATTGCCCTAAGGCGTTTTTTAGATCTTCTATTTCTGATGAACCAACAAAACTTTTAACTTCTACAGCAATTTTTTGTCCTTGTTTTTCAGCTACTAATAATTTTTCAGCCGCTAGGTCAATATAGATATCTTTTTTACCTATTTTAATGCTTAAAGGGTCATTGGTAATTGTCCATCCATCTTTGATTAGTGCATTTTTTACTGTGTCATGATAAATATCTTTGGCTGGCATTTTCAAAATTATTAAGTGTGGGTGCCACAATAAAAGCCTATCTTAATTATAGTCGGAACGATTTGTAATTTCGTGACAGCCGTAGGGTGCTTGATAAGACGCGATCGCACTCATGTTCACCCTGGTAGTGTTGGGATAGCTCGTTCCGTAACGCACCACTAGTGTTGGAACCGCCCTTCCGAAAATTGCCACAGGCTGGAAGCCTGTTCCACGCCTGATGCCCATTCCAGCCACCGGCTCAAACAGCATGGATTGAGATGCACCCCAATAGGCAATAGGGGCAAGAGCTCCAGAGTTTTTTAGTAAAATCAAAGAGATGCACCCCATCCAGAAATAGGGAGATAGACGAAATTAAAGCTAATAAAAATACCTTTTGATTAATCTGAATTTTTGATATGGTTTTCTCCTTGCCAGATAAATACATTGATCTGCTCACGGATTTCGGCTTTAAGCGCGTTTTTGGCACTGAGCCAAATAAGGCACTGTTGATCGACTTCTTAAATACGCTGTTGCCTCCCCACCATCAGATTCAGGATGTCACTATTAAGAATCCAGAGTTCTTGGGTAAGACCTTAGTGGACAGAAGAGCGATTTTCGATATTTATTGTCAGAGCACAACCGGTGAACGCTTCATTGTGGAAATGCAAAAGGCAAAACAAACGTTCTTCAAAGACCGCAGTGTCTACTATGCCACTTTCCCCATCCAAGAACAAGCGCAACAGGGAAATTGGAATTATCAGCTAACGGCAGTCTACACCGTCGGTATTCTGGATTTTAGTTTTGATGACCATAAGCACGATTCAGAATTGTTGCATGTGGTAGAGCTAAAAAATCAGCGGTGTGAAGTGTTCTACGATAAGTTGAAATTCATCTATGTAGAACTACCAAAATTTACTAAATCTGTTGATCAATTAGAAACCCATTTTGATAAGTGGTTATTTTTATTGAGGCATCTGGCGAGCTGTAATGCTCCCCCTGAACCGTTGCAAGGGGATGTGTTTGCCCAGCTATTTGAAGTGGCCGAGATTGCCAATTTCTCCTCTGAAGAGCAAGCCCTGTACCAGGATAGTCTGAAGGTCTACCGGGATATGTACAGTGTTAATCAAACCTTGATTCAGGAAGGTAGACAAGAAGGTCTTGAACAAGGTAGACAAGAAGGTCTCCAACAGGGTCTCGAACAAGGTAGACAAGAAGGTCTCCAACAGGGTCTCGAACAAGGTAGACAAGAAGGTGAACAAGCAGGTGAACAAGCAGGTATACAAAAGGTTGTTAAACAGATGAAGGCCGCAGGGTTACCCCTGAAGGATATTGCTCAATATACTGGGTTGAGTGTGGATGACATTGATCAGTTGTGAAACTCTTGCCTATTCCCTATTCCCTGTTCCCTGTTCCCTGTTCCCTCTTCCCGGCATACCCTTAACTTCTCCTTAGCTCCAGGATTCCTAACAAAGTAATCTTCCAGCAAGTCACAGCCCCGACGCAGCAGCTCACCTAAACTTTCAACTTTCCAAATTCTGGCAGTGCCGTCTCGTGAAGCAGTGGCCAGCCTCTGTCCATCCGGGCTGAATGCTACATTAATTACCGAAGACTGATGCCCGGTGAGTACGGCTAATTGATTCCCCTGTAAGTCCCAAATTCTGGCAGTTTTGTCGAAGGAAGCAGTGGCCAGCCTCTGTCCATTGGGGCTGAATACTACATCCGTTACCCTGTGCTGATGCCCTCTGAGCACGGCTAATTGATTCCCCTGTAAGTCCCAAATTCTGGCCGTGCCGTCGGATGAAGCAGTGGCAAACTTCTGTCCATCCGGGCTGAAGGCTACATCCGTTACCCTGTCCTGATACCTTGTGAGCAGGGCTAATTCATTGCTCTGTAAGTCCCAAATTCTGGCAGTTTTGTCAGATGAAGCAGTGGCAAGCTTCTGTCCATCCGGGCTGAAGGCTACACTATATACCAAGCCCTGATGCCCTGTGAGCATGGCTAATTGATTGCCCTGTAAGTCCCAAATTCTGACAGTGCGGTCTCCTGAAGCAGTGGCCAGCCTCTGTCCATTGGGGCTGAATGCTACATCCGTTACCCTGTCCTGATGCCCTGTGACCATGGCTAATTGATTGCCCTGTAAGTCCCAAATTCTGGCAGTGCCGTCTCGTGAAGCAGTGGCCAGCCTCTGTCCATTGGGGCTGAAGGCTACACTATATACCCTGTCCTGATGCCCTGTGACCATGGTTAATTCATTGCCCTGTAAGTCCCAAATTCTGACAGTGCGGTCTCCTGAAGCAGTGGCCAGCCTCTGTCCATTGGGGCTGAATGCTACATCCGTTACCCTGTCCTGATGCCCTGTGACCATGGTTAATTCATTGCCCTGTAAGTCCCAAATTCTGGCAGTGTTGTCATATGAAGCAGTGACCAGCCTCTGTCCATTGGGGCTAAATTTTACATCCATTACCCCGTTCTGATGCCCTGTGAGCACGGCGATTTCATTGCCCTGGTTGTCCCAAATTCTGGCGGTGTTGTCCCTTGATGCCGTGGCCAGACTCTGTCCATCCGGGCTGAAGGCTACACTTAATACCGGGTCCTGATGCCCGGTGAGCACGGCGATTTCATTGCCCTGGTTGTCCCAAATTCTGGCGGTGTTGTCCCTTGATGCCGTGGCCAGCCTC
>NZ_JAAHHS010000251.1 GCF_010692395.1 Moorena sp. SIO3H5 | reverse complement strand
CCATTCAGTTTTCTGAGATTCCCAACGCTTAGCAAAGGAAGCCTCTAACATACTGTCGTAGGGTTTACCAGGGGGATAGTGAGTCTTCCCAACGCTTAGCAAAGGAAGCCTCTAACATACTGTCGTAGGGTTTACCAGGGGGATAGTGAGTCACCAAGCCACAGCGGTCATTAAGGCTAAAATGCCCCGTCTTGATCGTACCGCTGTAAGAGTCACGGCTTTGTAAGGTCGCCTTGAGACTCCATTTAGTAACGTGTAGTAAAGCTGGAATAAGTTTAGCGATCGCTAAACCATAGCGAGTACTAGGCTTAAATAAACTAGTCGGTCCATCAATAGTAATCGTGAAGCCATGGTCCGCATCCCCTTCAATGTAAGTCATCAACTGAAACAACTTCAAATAGCGGATTAATAGCTTATACTCCCCTGGAACATTCCGGTGAGCATTCAGAGTCATCTCAGATGCCCGGTAAAAAACACCCTGGACTTGAGATAAATTATAGCGATGCAGTAATGCCTCTGGTGCTGGGTGATCAAACTGAGTCAGAATACGATTTTCTTGTAAATCCGCATAAAGTCCTTTAGAAATTTGTTCAGGCAACACTTCCTGATTTAATTCCTTAGATAAAGCAGTGCTCACGCTTTCTAGAGTCTCCTGAGTTGCCTGACGACTAGGAACAGATTGAGCTGCCAGAGCAAAGACTCGTTGCCGGAGTTCCTTAGGGTCTATGGGGCTAACAACTTCAAAGGTACTGAAGCTCGTTTTAAGAATATGGGCTAAACCTCGTTTAACCCGGTAGTCAGGGCTATCTCCTTCCCAATCGGACAACTTACGGTCTAGTTCCCCTTGGGTGGTACCAGTAGCCTCAATAAAGCAGCAGATTAACTCAGCTGCCATAGCACAGGTCTGATTGTTAATCAGCAATCGTTTGGGAATGATTTCTTCGCCATTTTGTCTACTAATTAGCAAATCAGTCGGTAGCATTAATAATTAAGTCGTTTTTTTCTTTCTTTGCTGTGATATCTTGCTTTCATTGGCGGTGTCATGATAAAAGTAAACGGGTAAAGACACTGCCAGGTTGCCTGGTAAAGAGAATAAATGGTCAAGGAGGTTTTCAGCCAACTGTCTTTTTCTACCATCAAAATTTATTCTTTACTCGAAATACTTCCTTTGACCCTAACCCTTAAGGTTGGCTCGATTGAATTATACAGAGGTGCTAAATAACCATGAAAACTGCTCTATCCCCAGAAACCCTTTTTTTCAGTTCCCATCGACTAAACCATAAATCAGTGGCGTCTACAGCTGAACGCCAATCCAAGCTGGACATAGAGACAATAGTAAACCAGATGATTAACAGGGGTCAATTGAGCCGTCAAGAGTATGTACAGCTGACGAGTGCCTTCCTCTGCGATTACAATATAAGCGACGCAGAACGCCACCAGATTAATCGGATATTTGATAATGTTCAGACTGGTCGTGTCAAATTAGTTGATTATCAAGTTAGTTAATTAGAGACCCACAGTGACAACGACCCACACTTTCCTATCTTGAAAGTGTGGGATTAAAACCAAACCTGTATTATGAGCCTCAGGGTTTCGTGAAGCCATCGATCTTGGTTGTGATTATCTTAGACATACTACCTTAGCCCAGACTATATCAGCACTCCGCCCTGAGGCTCCTTATGGATGGGACATTGTTTTAATTTTTGTTTTCAAAGCGCGTCTGACAGGCATTGAATCCCACAACCCCCTTACCCCTAAAACGTGGGGCTTGAAGCCAGAATAATTAACCGGCACAATAAATCAGCTTGACTATTGCGTCAGAATTAGGTTTAAGCATCACCAAATCAACTCTGGCATCTGTGAATGGGATGGCTATTGTACCGAAGTTTGCGGAATTACAAGCTATCCCAGGGAATAATTTGGTAAAAGCAAAAATCTAGTAAGAGCAGCGAGGTATTCAAGTGTCGCAATCCAAAGCAACTGTGCTAGTTACAGGGGGTGCAGGATATATTGGCTCCCATGCTGTATTAGCTCTCTTGGAAGCTGGCTACGAAGTGGTGGTTCTAGACAATTTAGTCTATGGTCATCGAGACATAGTCGAAGATGTTCTCAAGGTGAAGTTAGTTGTCGGTGATACCAATGACCGAGTATTACTCGACAATCTCTTTAGTGACTATGATATCAGTGCAGTAATGCACTTTGCTGCCTATGCCTACGTAGGAGAGTCGGTAACTGACCCTGGTAAATATTACCGCAATAATGTTACCGGGACACTAACACTCCTGGAAGCTATGGTAGCAGCATCTATTAAGAAATTAGTCTTTTCCTCTACCTGTGCTACCTACGGGGTACCAAAAACTGTACCGATTCCAGAAGACCATCCCCAAAACCCCATTAATCCCTATGGGGCTAGTAAATTAATGGTAGAGCGGATTTTATCCGATTTCCATACCGCCTATGATTTTAAATCCGTAACCTTCCGCTATTTTAATGCTGCTGGTGCTGACCCAGAGGGTAGGCTAGGAGAAGATCATAGCCCCGAAACCCACCTTATCCCCTTAGTGCTGCTTACTGCTTTAGGTAAACGGGAGTCCATATCCATTTTTGGTACCGATTATCCCACTGCTGACGGAACTTGTATTCGGGACTATATTCACGTCAAGGATTTAGCCTCTGCTCATGTTTTGGGGTTGGACTATCTATTAAAGGGTGGGGATAGTGAAATCTTTAACTTAGGTAATGGCAACGGCTTCTCAGTCAAAGAAGTCATTGAGGCAGCCAGACTTGTAACGAAACAAGAGATCAAAGCTATAGAATGCGATCGCCGTGCTGGTGATCCGCCCGCTTTGGTCGGTAGTAGTGATAAAGCCAGAAAAGTTCTGGGTTGGTATCCCGAATATTCCGATATAAACACCATCTTGTCGAACGCCTGGCAATGGCATCAGAAGCGCCATGGGGTCAAGGATGCTGGCCTTAGGGTTCCCGCAGCATAAAGGATGAAGGATTAATGATGTTAGGCTTAGGGGTTCCATGTAAGGTATATTAAACGATTAACTATAATCGCCTAATAAAACGATGGAGTAGGAACATAGGGACAGGGTTGGCGATTGGCTGGATGTACCGGTGCGCTTACAGTCGTCCAATTAAATTCGCCACGGGTCGCACCGCAATGATAAACCTTTACTTCCCTGTATTCCCTCTGTTTCCTTTCTTTCCCTTCTTACCTATATTCTAAATTTCTATCTACCACACCCCTGAAACGTTAAACGCTTTAGGGGTTAGTGTCGTTCGTCGATTTTTTGTTTGATTAGATTAGGGTGTGGAAAGCGTGATAGTTGATCACACCTGAGATTATAGCACTTGAAACGGGAATACTGATTTTGTGCGCCATTTTCCATTTCCCTGATTAAAGTGTTTATCTGGCAAAGTGTCAATCACCCCACCGAAATCGAAAGGTAATGGTTGGTCTTCCTGAGATTTGACCCTTAGCACTAAGGGTTTAGCTGGTAAGCACTTCCTTTATAAATCCCGAGTTCGGATTATCGGATAATTCCATAATTATGAGTGACCATTAGTAGGGTGGGCAAAGTAATCTAATCATGAATACTCACCCATAACCAAATGGTTCTTGCCCACCCTACAAGCTCTCCCGACTCCCAACTTCCTCTTTAGTGACCATTAGTGCGTGGTAATTGGGATATCTTGCTAAACCCAAGGGGACTAATCACTTTCACACGAGAAGTTGATCACAATATATCGTGTACCAGTTTTATCCAAATCCGATGAACAAAAAAGTTTCCCTAGTTGTTAGTGACTTGTCCGGTGGTGGTGCTATCCGGGCATTTTTGCTCGGACAAGTCCTGAAAAAGCTTAACTATGCCATAGAGATTGTGGGATTTATGTTTGGGAAGGAGTTATATGCCACTCCTCCCTCTGGTTTTACCATTACTTCCGTCCCTGGTGGTAAATATCCTGGAGTCTTAACCGCTGCCGGAGACCTGTTAAAAAAAATAGATGGCGATATTATCTATGCCGTAAAACCCAAACCCACCAGTTTTGGTCTGTCTGTGCTGAAAAAGTTTACTAGCCGTCGTCCAATCATCCTGGATATGGATGATTGGGAACTAAGTTGGTATGGTGGCGACCAATGGCAGTATCGTCCGAGTCTTAAACAGTTCGGTAGGGATATTCTTACCAAAGATGGTCAATTGAGATATCCAGACCATCCCCTCTATATCAAATGGCTAGAAAAGTTTGTCAATTATGCCGACGCTATCACTATAGATACTCAGTTTCTCAAGGAACGCTTCGGTGGTGTTTATCTATCCAATGGTAAAGATACCGATCTGTTTGACCCGAAGCACTATGACCCAGAACTCAGCCGCAAGCGTTATGGGTTATCGGAGTATCGGGTGCTAATGTTTCCTGGTGCGCCACGACCCCACAAAGGAGTTGAAGATGTTTTAATAGCGCTAGAGTATCTCAATCAGCCAGACTTAAGATTGGTGATTGTCGGAGGCAGTCCCTATGATGATTATGATCAACAACTGATCAAAAAATGGGGGCGTTGGATTATTAAATTGCCAAGAACCCCAGTCGAAGAAATGCCAGAGGTTCTGTCAGCAGCTCATATTGTGGTGGTTCCCCAGCGAGATACTCTGGCGGCTAGAGCTCAGTTTCCCTTAAAATTGACAGATGGGATGGCAATGGCTAAACCAGTTTTGTCTACCTGTGTTGGGGATATCCCGACAATTTTAGGCGATACCGGTTATCTGGTTGAGCCTAGTTCGCCACAACAACTAGCTCAGGAGATTCAACAGATATTTCAAAATCCAGATGTTGCCAATCATAAAGGACTTGAAGCCAGGGAGCTATGTGTGAAATACCATAGTGTTGATGCCATGGCGGCAGTTCTTGCAGATGTTATTGCTGATTTATAATCTGCT
This sequence comes from Moorena sp. SIO3H5, assembly GCF_010692395.1. Taxonomy (GTDB): domain Bacteria; phylum Cyanobacteriota; class Cyanobacteriia; order Cyanobacteriales; family Coleofasciculaceae; genus Moorena. Next base: position 6,403 of record NZ_JAAHHS010000251.1, on the reverse strand, counting down.
ACGCTGTTCAACCTATAATTTGGCTCACTAACTAACAGCTTTTTTGTTGACTGTTTATACTTGAATGGAGCATAAGTAAGTCTTCTCCTATACCAACAGTCAACAGTCAACACTCAACCATAAAAAAAACAGTAATCATGTCTCCTAATCGATTACTCCTTAGCTACGCACTACGGCATCCTATCTTGATTGTCTTGACTGTCCTGCTGGGATTTTCCAGTGCCATGTTTAATAGTGTCGGTACAACCATAATTGTGCCGTTAGTCCTGGAATTTTTAGGTCAAAAGAAACTAGATTTAAGCAAAGCCCCGCCTATAATTGAGAAAACCATGGGTTTTTTTGAGGGCTTTGAAGGGGGCGATCGCTTGCTGTTCATGGTACTGGTAGTGCTCTTAGCCATTGTCCTGAAAAATGTAGCTAACTATGTCAATATCTTAGTGTCTACCGATTTATCCAAAAAATTAATTAATACCTTTCGTAAAGAAGGGATTAAATTACTCCTGGATGTGGATCTAGATTTTTATGCCAAAACCAAAATTGGTGATATTATAAATCGAATTAGTCAAGAAATTGGTCGAGCCGCCAATGCCATTAAAATTGCTATCCAATTATTTACGACGGCCATCACCATTTTTGTATTTGTATTTCTTCTAATCTCGATTTCGTGGCAACTCACTATTGCAACAAGCATTCTATTGCTTGGTGTATTCATTATTAATCAATTTTTTGTTAAGCGCTCTAAAAAATTTGGTAAAATCCTATCAGATAAATCCCGAGGATATTCAGGAGCATTACTAGAAATATTAACAGGAATTAGGTTAATTAAATCAGTTAGTAATGAACAAGATGAATATCAACGAATTGAAAAATTTATTGATGAACGTGAACATGCTGAATTTCAATCTCAAGCTAATTTTGCGGCAATTAACCCCATTAATGAAGTCTCGGGAATATTGGCAATTTTAGCCATAGTCTTTGTGGGAAAAAATTTCCTGTTGCAAGATAGTTCAGCAGAAGAACTGGAAGCGATCTCTACTGTTTTGGGGATTTATTTATTCTTACTATTCCGTTTGTTACCAGTAATCAGTCAGTTAAATGGGCAAAGAAGTCGGTTTGCTAATGTGTCTGCTAGTACGGCAATCGTGGCTGATTTTTTGCGCAGAGACAACAAACCGATCATGAGCAGTGGCAAAAATATCTACACCAAGCTATCCCAAGAAATTCGCATTGAAAATCTCTCGTTTGCCTATCCTGGTCATCAGGATTCGGTACTCAATGGGGTTAATTTGTCGATTCCTAAAGGCACTACTATGGCATTGGTAGGTGCTTCCGGTGCCGGTAAGTCAACCTTGGCAGATTTGTTGCCACGATTTTATGACCCAGTTGAAGGACGAATCACTATCGATGGCAAAGATTTGAAGGATTACGATATCGGTTCCCTCAGACAAGCGATGGGGGTTGTCAGTCAGGATACGTTTTTATTTAATAATTCGGTGCGCAACAATATTGCTTATGGAATGAAAGATGTTACCGAGGAAGATATTATTGGAGCAGCGAAACGAGCCAATGCCTATGAATTTATCATGCAATTACCCCAAGGGTTTGATACCAAAGTAGGCGATCGCGGTGTAATGTTATCCGGTGGACAACGTCAACGCATGGCCATTGCCCGGGCACTGCTGCGGAATCCAGATATTTTAATTTTAGATGAAGCAACCAGTGCCTTAGATACGGTTTCCGAACGGCTAGTACAACAAGCTATTGATGAACTCTGTCGCGATCGCACAACGGTAGTGATTGCTCACCGACTGTCTACGATCCAAAAAGCTCATCAAATCGTGGTTATGGACAAAGGGCAAGTGGTTGAGATTGGCACCCATGAAGAACTGCTGAAGAAGGAGGGTTACTACTCTCGTTTGTACAAGATGCAGTTTGAGCACAATAGCGATGGAGAGGTTAAAAATGTCGTCAAAAAGGAGTTAGTCAAGACCTCCCATGAAGTGCGAACTCACCTAACCCCAATGATTGTTTGCTTGCAGTTAGTGGTTAATGACCTAGTGGATAGCCCTCAGGAACGTCATGAATTAACTGAAGAAGCCTATCACTCAGCAGTTCGTCTGCTTAAAACGTTGGAGTATTTAGAAGAAAACTCAACTATAAAATCCATAGCCTGACCTGAGTTAGTAAGCATTCAGCGGTCAGCGGTCAGCTATTAGCATAAGCGCTACGCGCACGCGTGCGCGTTCAGCTATCAGCATAAGCGCTACGCGCACGCGTGCGCGTTCAGCTATCAGCCATTAGCTTATGCGCTATGGGCACGCTACTTTACGAACAGCTTTTGAATACAATAAGCTGACCACTAACGGCTGACGGCTGACAGCTGACGGCTGTTCGCGCAGCGTGCGCGTAGCGCTTATGCTTAGCTTAGTTATAAGGGTTTGAGCTTGCTATTAAATGAATCTAGGGTTAATTTGGGACTGTATCTTCCCTAAACTCATTTGCCTCAAAGCCTTATCTACTAAGCTTTTTAGGGCTCATTTCACCCACTAAGCTACACCTCACCAACAGCAATAAAGCTGAAACCACTATCTTCAGGACGATCGGGTGTTGAAGTTTGGCATACGAAGTAATTAGGTCGAATATCAACGACTGAAATAGACATTTGAAAACTTAGCCAAGAATGCCCAGAAATTGTACAGGTTACTCCAGGAATTTCTGCAAATGGCTGATCAAACACCACAAAGTAAATCCCGTCCCGCTTTTTGTCAACCTTGAAGCCTTTACCAGATAAAATATCGCCGTTTTCCCTAACAACACCGAAGATATGAGTGTCATGCTCATCATGAGATGTAACCATTGTTTAAACTAACTCCTGTTAGATTGACTGTTTATAAAGGGTTGTAGGAAAAAAGAATTGATTACATTCTTTGGTTTCACTACACATGGCGATTTTAGTAAGTAGTGGGACAAAAGTAAACGGCACTATATAGCAGTTTTAAATGATTCGTGAAATATATTGGCTAAAGTGAACGCTATAACCTTTTACCAGCAATGATTCCAGATTTGTCTGATTTTATAAATGATTTAGAATTGCTATATTATTAACTTTTATAAAATCCAGCGATTGCGCTACGCGCAGGCTACGCCAACGCTCTCAAGGGCAACGATTGTATATCTTAATTAAACTTATTAATAAAGCTACCTTGATCAGGGTAAACGCATCTTATAAATATATTCCAAATGCCGTCATGACCATCATCCAAGCAGATCAGTGGCGTGGCTAGGGGCTGTTGGTTGACCCAACTGACTAAAGCAGCTATAGTTAGGTGAGCATATGACAATCAGGGAATGATCTATCAACAACCACGCCCAAAAATTCCTGAGTGTAGCTGGCAACGCCCCCTAGGACTAGGCTGGGATAACCCTTATACTGTCCGTTACCCAAGTAATCTTGATGATGGTCCCTGGCATGGCATGCCCTTGGGTGGATTTGGCGCTGGTTGTATTGGTCGCTCTCCCCGAGGAGATTTTAATTTATGGCACTTGGATGGGGGAGAACACATCTTTAAAAGCCTCCCCCCTTGTCAATTTAGTGTATTTGAGCAACCAGAGCATTCTCAGCCGATGGCTTATGGGTTATGCACTCAACCACCAGAGGATGGTAAGCTAGGCTCTTGGCAATGGTATCCAACCCAAGGCAAAGGTGAAGAAAACAGCTCAGAGGTTTCTGGTCACTACTATGCTTTGTATCCTCGCAGTTGGTTTACCTATAAAAATGTCTTTCAGACTGAACTAACCTGTGAGCAGTTTTCTCCGATTTGGGCAGGATGTTATCAGGAAAGTAGTTACCCAGTGGCGGTGTTTGAGTGGACCGCTCACAACCCTACTGATACTCCGATTACCGTTAGCATCATGCTCACTTGGCAGAATATAGTGGGTTGGTTTACCAATGCGATTAAAAATCCGGAGGTGCGGGTAAGGGATGATGGCAGCCCGGTGTATGAGTACCAGCCTCGGTGGGGAGATAGTACGGGGAATTTGAATCAGTGGATTGTGGATCACTATCGGGTCGGATTTGTTCTAGACCGGGTGAGACTGGGGGATGAGATTAAAGAAGGGGAAGGGCAATTGTGCCTGGCTACAGTTACTAATCCCAGTATGGAGGTGTTTTACCACGGTCGCTGGAATCCAGTGGGTGATGGTGCTGAGGTTTGGGATACCTTTGCTACGGATGGTAGCTTGGTAGACCATCAAGATGAAACCCCAGCCGCACCAGGAGAACAAATTGCCTGCGCGATCGCAATTCGCTTTACCCTTCGTCCAGGTAAAACCCGCAAAATTCCCTTTATTCTGACTTGGGACTTCCCGGTGACAGAATTTAAATTAGGTATTAACTATTACCGGAGATACACGGACTTTTTTGGACGCAACGGTAATAATGGTTGGTCAATGGTGCGCACTGCTCTCAAGCACCATGATCTGTGGCGAGAAAAAATTGAATCATGGCAAGAACCGATTTTAAATCAGCATGATTTACCCAATTGGTTCAAGATGGCCTTGTTTAATGAGCTTTACTTGCTCACGGATGGCGGTACTCTCTGGACAGCAGCAACTGAACTTGACCCCATTGGACAGTTTGGTGTACTAGAATGTCTAGATTACCGTTGGTACGAAAGCCTGGATGTACGGCTCTATGGTTCTTTTGCCCTAGCAATGCTGTGGCCGAAACTGGATAAAGCGGTGCTAGAAGCCTTTGCCCGAGCTATCCCGACCAGCGATGAAACAATACGTATTATTGGCTACAATCAATCTCAAGCTGTACGTAAAATTGCGGATGCTACTCCCCATGACCTAGGAGCTCCCAATGAGCATCCTTGGCAACAGACTAATTACACTAGCTACCAGGATTGTAACCAGTGGAAGGATTTAGCCAGTGACTTTGTTTTACAAGTCTATCGGGATTTTGTTTTTTATAGCGCTACAGATATAGAGTTTTTGTGGGAGTGCTGGTCATCCATTGTCAAGGCACTGGCTTATCTCAAGGGGTTTGACCAAGATGGAGATGGGATACCAGAAAACTATGGGGCACCAGATCAGACCTTTGATGATTGGCGATTGCAGGGAGTAAGTGCTTACTGTGGAGGGTTGTGGTTAGCGGCCTTGGAGAGTGCGATCGCAATTGGAGAAATTTTGACCAAGAATTATCCACCAACATCCCCATTAGTAGAAGTACCTGAGCTAGAGTCCATTCAAGACACCATTGAGTGCTATCGCCAATGGTTAGCACAAGCCCAGCCAATTTATCAAAAAAAGCTGTGGAATGGTCAGTACTATCAACTAGATAGTGAAAGTGGATCAGATGTGGTGATGGCAGACCAGTTGTGTGGTCAATTTTATGCTCAGTTACTGGGATTACCGGATATAGTACCACCAGAGTGTACTCTCTCAGCCCTCCAGACTGTTTATGATGCCTGTTTTTTAAAGTTCCATGAGGGTCAACTTGGAGCAGTTAATGGAGTCAGACCCGATGGCACACCAGAAGATCCCGATGCGACTCATCCGATGGAAGTGTGGACAGGAATTAATTTTGGATTAGCAGCATTTCTGATTCAGCAAGGCATGAAAGATGAAGCTTTACGTATGACTGAAGCAGTGGTAAGGCAGGTTTATGATCATGGCTTGCAATTTAGGACACCAGAAGCGATTACAGCAGCAGGGACATTCCGAGCTAGTCACTATTTGCGAGCCATGGGGATTTGGGCAGTTTATTTAATCCTTAATGATAATACCAACTAGAACAAGACAGGTAAGAGCGGGGGTTGTTTACCCTTAGTTATGGGATTAGTTATCCGATGCTCCTTGGCCTTGGCCTATTGGCCACGCGGGGCGCGTTTGGGCCACGCGGGGCGCGTTTGGAGCCGCTACGCGACCGCAACGGCCACACTATAAGCGAAATGGGCTAATTACTAGTTAGTCAACAGAAAATCCTATAGCGAAATTGCCTAATGTCCTGATGATGAACTGACCAATAAGAAGGTTGCTAAGGGAGCAAGCCTGATTGACATTACAAGCTACAAAAGCTTGGGTATCATCAGGATGATAGTTAATTTTATTGCTGTTTCGGTAAATTTTTTACCTGGTTGACTTAATTTTTTCTCTGCCAGGGAATATTTTAACATAGTGAAACCAACCTTGGCAATAATTTGCTTTGGTTTCGCTACTATTCAACTGCTCTCTACATAAAATCAAGGGTTTTAGGAGTAAAGTCAGTCAACTAGATTTGTTACTTATAACCATTGAGCTATCAGCACAACAGCCTTAGTTTTTCAATAAATGAAAACTTAAGAATTTTGGCTAGGGCAACGAAGAAATGAATTATCTTCCAAAACCTTGGCTTTTGGGC
>NZ_JAAHHS010000250.1 GCF_010692395.1 Moorena sp. SIO3H5 | reverse complement strand
TCTAACAATTCTAGTCTCATAAGCAATAGCTACCTAAGAAGCTCAGATAGTCTCAGGATTCCTCGCTTCTAAGATCACCACCGTCAGCGTCAGTATTTAGGCAAGATTCAGTAGTCTTACGGGGATTATTCGGAACGATTTCCTTGATTTCGACTTGAATTTTGCTAACAGTGCGCTTTTCAGCCGTCAATTCTTTGATTTGCTCTAACATACTTTGTCTCCAACTAGTGTAGATCACCCTTTTGCTGCTTAACCTTTCGGCTATTCCTCGAAAGGATCAGTGATCGGGTTTATTTTATAGACTGTAACTCAAAGGGAGCGCGGCAGTCAATAGTTGATATTAAATTTCAATAAATTTTGCTCAACCTATCCTAAGCCTATAACCTAAGAGTTAGGCTTAGAGATGTTCAATCAATGTCATGTACTGCTAAACCTTGCTATAGCCAGGCTTGAGCTGGTTAATTTAGCAATAATTATTATCAAATAACTCTAGAGAGTTAAGTGGACTATAGAGAATTAGCACTCGTCAGCTGTCAGCCGTCAGCTGTCAGCTGACGGCTCACGCTATGGGAACAGCCTAATGCTTTACATAAAGGCTGTTCGCGTAGCGTGCGCGTAGCGCTTAAGCTGATAGCTGATAGCTGATAGCACCTCAAGTAGCGTGTGCGTAGCACATAAGCTGAATGCTTACAGCAAGGTGGATAGACTTAGAAGTAGTACCGGAATCAAGAAGAAAACGCTTCCAATATATAGGAACGCTAAATACTTCCGCTCACTGGCAACAGCCGCTAAGGTTTCTGCACCCAGGATTGGCATTTGTCTCAAAACAGGAATGCTGTAGATGAGCACAACGGCGAGGGTGTTGTAAAGTAGATGAACTGTAGCTATTTCTAAAGCAGGGATTGGGTTTTCCGTTATTCCGGTAGCGGCAAGTAAGGCAGTGATACAGGTTCCGATATTTGCCCCTAGGGTAAACGGATAAATTTCTTGTAAGCTCAACAAACCTGTACCAGCTAGGGGAACGATCAGGCTGGTGGTAGTGGAGGAAGATTGCACGATTACCGTGACTAGTGTGCCAGAAGCAATCCCAGCCATGGGACCGTTACCGATAGCAGTGTGCAACATTTCATTCGCTCGTCCTACCATTAAGGTTTTGAGGAGTTTCCCAATAAAAAAGATGGATAGGAAAATAAGACTGATACCCAAGACTATCAGAGCAATACCATTGAAGGGTTCTGGTAAACTATTACTGAAAGTATTAATCTTATCAGTGACTGGAGCCGTGGCAAATTTAATCAGGTTAACGTTGTTTAAATTAATCGAATTTTCCCCCACAACCAGGCTTGTTAAAAACAGACTAATCTTTTCTAGAAAGTGAGTGGGAATTTCCAAAGGTAGGAAGATAACCACACTAATCAGATTGAAGAAGTCGTGGATGGTTGCAGCAGCAAAAGCTTGTTTAAATTCGTCCTTATTTTGAATATGTCCTAAACTAACCAGTGTATTAGTAATGGTGGTGCCAATGTTAGCGCCCATAACCATAGGAACAGCAGTTGCCACTGGCAAACCACCAGCTACTAGACCCACAATAATCGAGGTTACTGTACTTGAAGATTGAATTAAAGCAGTTGCTAGAGTACCAACAATTAAAGCAGCAAAGGGATTAGTAGCAAACTCGAACAATTCCTTGGCTTGCTCCCCAGTAGCTGACCTAAAGCCTGTACCAATTATCCCTACTGCCACAATAAGTAGGTAAACCAAAACTAGAATACCTACCCATTTGTAGAAGGTAACAACAAGCTTGTCTGAGTTCTGAACGCTTTCCATTACTGTATTAGTTTATTCAGCAACTACCAAGTAAAACTGTAAGTTATCAGCTATCAGCTAAAGGCCTTTGGCCACGCTACGCGAACAGCTTTCAGCTTTCAGCTTATGCGCTACGCGCACGCTACTTGAGGTGCTATCAGTCAAAGGCTGACCGCTGACCGCTGATAGCTGATAGCTGAAAATCAAGGTAACCAAAAATTACTGAATAACGTCTGACCAAATTCCCGTACAGTTTTATTAATATTCCGTGTGACCTGAATATGGAATTCATCAGCATCAACAGGAATAATCTTGGCGAGATTTCCCTGTCTAAAGCGACTAATTACCAAATTTGCTGCTTCCAAACCGGTAACATAGGCTTTTTCCTGAGACCAAGAACCGTGGCGAGTGACAATCCAATCCCCGCTCATAAATACATTTTCAATACTAGTGGTTCCCCGCATCATATACTGATAGCTACCGGGAGCAAAGTGAGTCACGCCTTGGGGTACTCGAATCACACTACTGTCAATCAGATTTGCCTCTCTAAAACCAGAAACACAGGTGCCTAGGTCACGCTGAACTTTCTGGATAATTTGCTCATCACTCAGGGGTAGCAACTGGTTAGCATGGTAAAAGTCTGCTTCAATCACGCTACCAGGTTCATCCCGGTACTCATCGTGCAAAGCATTAAGGTCAAAAAATGTCCAACCCGTGGTGGCATCAAAGCCAAAACAAGCATTAGAGGGATGGCGAATCTCAACTTTGCGGTCAAACCATAGCCTGGTTGATAGCACATCAATTCCCCCTAAATTCATCAGGTTGCCGAATTCCTTGCGGCTTTGGAGCATGGTGCTATTCTGAAGGATTTTCTTCATACCATTGATACTGACAGCAAAAATCACTGCGTCAGCCTCAAAGCATTCATCACCACACATCACCCCTTTGGCCTTGCCTGTGTGGTCTATAATAATGTCATTAACCCGTTTATTGGTAAGTACCTTTCCCCCGGCTTTTTCAATCTGTTCCACCCAGGGTTTAAATATCATCTGTGCTACCGTTCCTCGGCACCAGACCACATCAAAGTCCGGTTGGTGAGCCAAAATGAAGTAATACAGCATTCCTAGGGCTGCTGCGGCTGAACATTGCTCTCCTGGAGCAAATAAACCCACTAACAGCATGGGCTCAAAGGAATCCTTGTAGAGTCGTGCCGAAACCCCAAACTGTTTAAATAATTCACGGGCGGTTACCGAGTCATACCTAGTCCACGCCTCGTGGGAATTATCGAAGTCAATAACAGCATAGAGCAGGGGTAAGGCAGAAAGTCGATCAATCAGGGGTAAGCGTTTAAAGTCGGGATAGAGGAAGGTTCCTAGAGGGGTGGGAAGTCGTGGTTCATTTTGAAAGATCGGGGATTCGACTTCTAATCCAGCAGGGGAATACTGGGAAGAACGGGTGAAAGGAGTGAAAGGATTGAGTCGGAGTTCCTTTACCAGGTTGAAAATGTTGTGATAGGGATACCAGAAACCATGAATTCCCCCTTCTACAGAACGTCCACCGCTGGTTTTCCATCCTGCCACTAAACCACCAGGATAGGAACTTGCTTCTAGGAGAGTGACATCGTAACCTTGTTTGGCTAAGTGGTGAGTTGCGCCTAAGCCTGCCCATCCAGCACCGACTACAACTACTCGTTTTCTTTCTGAGATTTCTGACATTGGCCTTTTCTTGAGTCTATTGACAACTCTTTTTTCAGGATGGCACAATTATGAAGTTATGTTAAGAGAACTCCGTGATGGGTGATGGGATGCTCCTTTGCAAAAAAAAAAGCGGCTGCAACCATTGCCACAACCGCCACTGTACATCAACTGGGAGGAAATCCTAGAGGCATATGTCAAAAACTTTCCAAGATGTTTGACAAGCTCTAGTAAAGCTACGTTAATTACTTACTACAAGGTGTCTTCCACAGATTCCCGAAAATTTCTGATCAAATTTTTGGGAATTGGCAAACATCACTACTTCCCTTAGGTGTTAGGTATTAGGTGTTAGGTATTAGGTGTTATTTATTATACTAAATACGTTACTTATTAAATGTTATGTGTTAAGCATTAGGGGTTGATTTTTTTTAAGGTGTACTGTTTTATTTTAAACTAAACACTTTAGTTAATAACTTTTATACAGTACTTATTAAACATTAGGTATCAAATAGTATAGTTGAGATTTTATATACAGGACTTATGCACACAATCGATGGGTAGGGTGGGCAAAACCTTGCCCACCCTACAGGTAGCGTTAAATTGAGGGATTTGCGTCAGTCCTAATTTATAGTTATGCCTAGTACCTAGTAGCTAGTACCTAGTGAGGAACATATTATACTTGCACTGTCAACAGCTCACTAGTGGGTTAGTCTTAACCACAACTCCGAGTATCCTGGAGTAGTTCAAATTACATACCTGAGGCTGACCCGACCTAAGATATACATACTTGCGTGAACATAGTATTTTCTGGGAAAGGCAATATCAGCAAAGGCGGAGCGATCGCATTATGACTCAACTCTATGAGCAGCTCAACCAGCTAGTGACGGCAGCATGTAGTCATCCACCTGGAAGCGCTCAGCGTCAAAGAAACTTAACAAAAATTATTCGTTTAGTCAGTAAGAAACTTTGGCAAGAACATAGTCCCTACTATCAAGACGCACTCCAACAAACCTGGATTTACTTTTGCCAGAATATTTGCGAAGGCAAAACCGGTAATCCCTACGACTCTAGCCGTGGCAGTGTGGTCACTTGGCTCAATTTTTACTTGAAGAAACGACTCCAAGACTTTCGCATCAAGACCATAGACGGACAAAGTAAGACAGTATCTGCTAGCAAGGGTAAAAATGGTGAAAACCTTGACCCGATCAATAGTGTGGCAGCTCCACCCGACGTACCTACGTTACTCGAAGATATAAGGGAATGGGTGGAAACGGCGGCTGTTGATAGTGATCTACGCACTACCCATATTAAAGGTCATCGAGAGCTCACCTGCCAAGTCTTAATTTTGCGGCGCTTGCCTCCAGAAGCTAGCTGGAAAACCCTATCAGAAGAGTTTAATGTATCAATTTCTACATTAAGTAGCTTTTATCAGCGACAATGTTTACCCCGTTTGCGTAAATTTGGAGAATCGGAAGGATATCTATAATAGGAGGTTCCTTAAAAAGACTTACCTTAACCTTAACCTAGTTCAGTCAAGGTGTTCACCTGAGTACAAAAACACAATTGCTATGACCTACAACACCCATAACCTAGAAGAATTTGCCCTTCCTCTGCCGATTACTAACAATGCACGCAGGAGTGCTGAGCAATTTGCGGATCAGCAGCCTACCCCTCAAAAAGCTGAGCAAGTTCGACTCAACACCTTGGCTGTGTTGGTTGTCAATGATTACATGCAAATGATGGGGATGCCTACAGATTTAAAAGCCTCCGACAGCTGGAACCCTATTATACGCCTGTTAGCTAATGTGGCAGACTTGGAAATATCCGGTATCGGTCGTATCGAATGCCGAGCAATCAAATCCCAAGATTCCGTCTGCCATATTCCCCCGGAAGTTTGGTCTGATCGAATTGGGTATGTAGTTGTTCAGATTGATGAACAATCCTCGGAGGGAACAGTGTTGGGATTTACTCCAACTGCTGATACCGAAGAGTTACCCATTAGTCAACTACGACCTGTTGACGATTTAATCGATCACTTCCATCAACCCATACCACAACCCATGTCACAGGTAGTCCAGAGAACAAGGGTACACTTGAGTCAATGGTTAGACAATGTGGTTGAAACTGGTTGGCAAACTCTCGAAAGCTTGGAAAACTTGTTAAACCCACCCGAACCAATTTTCGCTTTCCGCTCTGCTTGTCTAGACTCAACTGAGCCGTTACCCATAGACGAAAATCTTGATTTGGGCATTAGGCGGGCTAAGTTAATCGACTTAGGGCTATTGCTCGCTGGTTCCCCGGTCGCTTTGGTGGTGGAACTTGTCCCAGAATCTGAACTTAAGCAAAATATTTGCCTCCAGGTATATCCCACCGGCAATAAAACCTATTTGCCTCCCAACCTCACCCTCACTGTGCTGGATGCATCCGGAACAGTGTTTCTCGAAGCCCAAGCCAGACAAATCGATAATTACATTCAATTGCAGTTCAGTGGTTTACCAGGAGAGCAATTTAGTGTCGAAGTTGCCCTTGGCGATGCCAGGATTATTGAGGATTTTGCAATCTGATCCTATAGTCTGGCCTAGCGCCAATCTAGGAATTAGCGAATTTAGCCATCGACACAGCACTGAAAACGTTATAATTCAAAGTCCTTCGGGGATAAATCGGTTATCTGGTGTCTTGTTTGATATCAAAATCGATATCTGTTAGTGCTCAATCCTATAGTGCTCAATCCTAAGGCACCGATACACCCTCTATAAAACTCTATAAACCTCTATAAACCTCTATAAACTTCTATAAACCTCTATAAACCTCTATAAACCTTTATCAATAGGTAAAATAAGGGGACAAATCACATCTGCAACACAAGTGACCCATGACCAATGACCAATAACACGCGCAGCATTGGTAAATTAGTTGTCTTAAAGATCGGAGATGGTTGTTTTGACCAAGGCTTTCCAGTAACTTTACAGATTTTGGAAGAGGGCAAAAGCCCCTTGTTGGAAATCACTGGCAGGCTACCTCCTGCTCCTGAAATTCTCCAATCGTGCCAAAATTGGACAACGAGTTATCACAGTTTGGGATTACGTTCCCGTCTAGAAGCATCAGTGGTTCAAGTGACGAATGTATCTAAACTGGAACGGTGCTACAATGCTGCCCAACTCTTAGGCGATCGCTTAAATACTTGGCTATCCTCAGAGCCATTTCGACCGATTAAGGAGAAATTACTCGAACAACTATTACCCTCCGATGAAATCCGTCTAATTATTCAAACTGAGAACAGTTGTTTACGCCGACTGCCCTGGCATCTGTGGGATTTTTGGGAACGCTATTCCAAGGCGGAAATTGCTTTAAGTGCCTTAAAGTTTGAACCAGCCCCCCCCAATCCCAAGCCCCACCAGAAGGTGAGAATTTTAGCAATTATAGGAAATAGTATTGGTATTGATACTGAAGCAGATCAGAAGTTGCTAGAGCAATTACCTGATGCTCAGCTCACGTTTCTGATAGAACCCAAGCGCCAGCAAGTCAATGAAGCCCTTTGGGAGCAATGTTGGGATATCCTATTTTTTGCGGGTCATAGTTCTAGTAAAAACGATGGGTGTACGGGTCACATTTATATTAATAAAACCGATAGTTTAACCATTAATCAGTTAAAGTTTGGCTTAAACAGAGCAATTGTAAAAGGCTTAAAAATAGCGATTTTTAATTCTTGTGATGGCTTGGGTTTAGCCTCGAATCTCGCTAATTTACGGATTCCCCAAATTATTGTGATGCGAGAACCGGTACCCGACCGGGTTTCACAGGAATTTTTGAAATATTTTTTAACCGCTTTTGCTGGGGGGCAGTCCTTCTATTTAGCAGTGCGGGAAGCTAGGGAACGATTACAAGGGATAGAAGATGAGTTTCCTTGTGCAACTTGGTTACCGATAATTTGTCAGAATCCTGCCGCCAAGCCACCGACTTGGAAAGAGTTGAGGGAAAGTTCTGATGGACAATCTCAAGGTCAACATCAAATACCTCCACCTCCAATCCGACATCCAATCCCACCTCCAATCCCACCCCTGACCTTCGTCAAGGTATTAGTGACCAGTTTGGTAATTACATGCTTCTTAATAGTTATACAGCAGCTTGGTTTACTGCAAGGTTTCGAGTTGAAAGCCTTCGACCACCTGATCAATAGAAGACCAGCGGAGTTTCCCGATTCCCGTCTTATAGTAGTAGAGGTTACTGAAAAAGATATTGAAGCTCAGCAGTCGGATTTAAGACCAGGTACCTCCTTATCAGACCGATCACTCAAACAACTTTTAGAAATACTGAAGTCCTCTCAAGCCAAAGTAATTGGCCTAGATATTCATCGTGATTTTTCTGTAGCACCAGACTACCAAGAATTGGGAACTCTCCTAGAGCAAAGGGATAACTTGGTTGCGGTGTGCAAAGCCAGTAACGAAGACAATCCAGGAGTTTCACCACCCCCAGAAGTTCCCAAACAAAACTTGGGCTTTAGTGATGTTGTAGTTGACCCAGACGGCGTTATTCGTCGCCATCTGTTGGCCTTTAACCCTGATCCAACATCAGTTTGTAGTGCTCCTTATGCTCTGAGTACCCAGTTGGCCATGCGGTATCTAGTGGCACAGGAAATATTTCCCACGTACACCGATCAAGGATACTTACAGCTAGGTGATGTAGTCTTTAAACCCTTAACCAAGCATACTGGCAGTTATCATAACCTGGATGATTGGGGACACCAAATCATGCTGAATTACCGTTTTCACAAATCTCCAGAGGATTTTGTTCACCAAGTCACTCTCTCTGAAGTTCTAAAGGGTAATATCAATCGTGATGCCTTCAAGGGAAGAATTGTTCTGATCGGCGTTACTGCTCCCAGCCGTGATGATTATTTTTTTACACCCTATAGTAAAGGGAATGATATAGAGGATCAAACAGCAGGGGTAATTATCCATGCTCACATGGTAAGTCAGATTCTCAGTGCTGTTTTAGACCAGCGACCCCTGATACAAGATTGGCCCGCATGGCTTGAAGTAGTGTGGATTTGGGGTTGGTGCCTAACGGTTGGTCTGGTGTGTTGGCGCTGTAAATCCGAGCTACGTTTAGGTGTGTTGGTGTTGGCTTTATCCATTCTCTACGGGTCGTGTTTAGGTCTTTTGAAACAAGGGTATTGGGTACCATTAGTCCCCTCAGCATTGACTGTGGTGGTTATTGGTGGTTTTATTGTTCTCTATGATCAACCCTCACCACATCGTCTAAAAGTTGTTAAGTAATCTTAGAATTAAAAATTAAGAATTTAGAATTTAGAATTTAGAAGTCAGTCAGCCTGTTTCTTATACTGAATCAGGTAGATTCAAGTTTCTTACCCCGACTCCCGACTCCCGACTCCCTACTGCTATGGAACTGCAAGCATTACCCGTAACCTACACTGACATAGAAGCTGCCGCCAAACGCCTATCGGGCAATGCCCATCAAACCCCAGTTCATACCTCCAGGACTGTCA
This sequence comes from Moorena sp. SIO3H5, assembly GCF_010692395.1. Classification (GTDB taxonomy): domain Bacteria; phylum Cyanobacteriota; class Cyanobacteriia; order Cyanobacteriales; family Coleofasciculaceae; genus Moorena. Next base: position 2,366 of record NZ_JAAHHS010000250.1, on the reverse strand, counting down.
ACCAGCTCACCAATGCTCAAGTCTTCTTTAAATGCGAAAACTTCCAACGTATTGGTGCCTTTAAATTTAGGGGGGCTTATAACGCTCTGTCACAACTATCTGAAGCACAAAAACAGCGAGGGGTTCTCACCTTTTCTTCTGGTAATCATGGACAAGCGATCGCATTATCTGGCACCCTCCTCGATATCCCCACCACTGTAGTGATGCCCAAAGATGCCCCAGCGGTCAAGCAAGCCGCTACCCGTGGCTATGGTGCTGAAGTAATTTTATATGATCGGGCTGAATTGAGACGAGAAGCATTAGCCGAAGAGTTATCACGCGATCGCAAACTCACCATCATTCCTCCCTACGATCACCCCCATATCATTGCTGGACAAGGTACTACTGCCAAAGAACTCCTAGAACAAGTTGGTTCACTGGATCTGTTACTGGTGTGTTGTGGTGGTGGTGGCTTACTTTCAGGATGTGCGATCGCAACCAAAACCCTATGTCCTAATTGCCGTGTGATTGGTGTAGAACCAGCACAAGCCGATGATGCCACCCGTTCCTTCCATAGCAAAAGCCTCCAAACTGTTGACAATCCCAACACCATTGCTGACGGAGCCAGAACTCCTAGCCTCGGCAAACTTACCTTTCCCCTAGTCCTTAATTACGTTGATGACATGGTAACGGTATCGGAAGCTGCCATTATCCGTACCATGTTTTTCCTATGGGAACGGCTCAAAATTGTAGTTGAACCCACTGGAGCCTTAGCCGCTGCTGCCCTACTTGAAGGGGTCATTAAAATGCCCAATGCTCGGATTGGTGTCATTATCAGCGGTGGGAATGTGGATTTGAAGCAAATCGCTCAATTGACGTAAGCATTCAGCGGTCAGCCGTCAGCGGTCAGCGGTCAGCGGTCAGCGGTCAGCGGTCAGCGGTCAGCCTTTGGATGAAAGCTGTTTGCGTAGCGTGCGCGTAGCGCTTAAGCTGATAGCTGAACGCGTGCGCGTAGTAAAAAAAATACCAATTAAAGTAGGGTGGGCAAAGTTATCTGATCTAGAAGACTCATTTTAACAAAACTCGCTATCCATCCCCACCCTCTTCCAGGGTGTTGAAGTTACCGTAAGTAGAGGGTCGCCTTTAAGGTTGGTCGGCTATGGGAAAAAGGGTTAAAACTGTTTGATTAAGGCTCCACTCTACTAAGGTGCGCGTCTCTAGGATGGATAGCGAGACAGAAAATTTCTTTTATCCCTTGACACCTTACTGTGAAATACATATAATATTAAGCATGGTCGATTTTGAAGTTACCGTAAGAATAAAGAAGCCTTGTCTTGATGCAATAGCGAGTGGGGGAAACCCCCAAGACCGCGCAAATCACGCTAATCACAAAGATTTAACCCTTTTATGCATAGCCGACTAACCATAAAGGCTTCTTTATTCTAAGGTTTCATCTCCAACAAGTTTGAGTGCAATGAAACATAAAGCCGTCAAAGTTAGAATTTATCCCACACAAGAGCAAATTCAAGTGTTAGCTCAGCATTTTGGATGCGCTCGTTGGTGGTGGAACTATGGTTTGAATCAGTGCATAGAAACCTACAAAGAAACTGGCAAGGGGCTAAAACAATCTGCACTCAACTCTATGTTGCCAAAGCTCAAAAAACAAAAAGAGACTGAATGGCTAAAAGATTGTTACTCTCAGGTTTTGCAATCCGTGAGTCTCAATCTTAGTCGTGCATATCAAAATTTCTTTGTTCGCGTAGCGTGGCCTACGGCCAGGGTAGGGCTGAATATCCTAGGTTCAAATCATATCATCATCGCCAATCAATTCAGTATCCCCAGAACGTAAAACAAGTTGGCAACTACTTGAAGTTCCCTGGAAGATTAGGCATTATCAAAGCAATAATCCATCGACCACTAGATGGAGAAATTAAAACTGTAACCGTTAGCAAGACTCCATCTGGAAAATATTATGCTTCGGTGTTAATGGAATATGAGCCAGATGATTTGCAGCCTTCCAAAAAAGGAAATGTTATCGGAATTGATTTGGGTATTAAGGATTTTGCTATTACCTACGATGGCGAAAAGACTTCCAAGTTTGGGAATCCAAAGCACTTAGCCAAGTCCGAAAAAAAACTGACTAAAAAACAGCGTATCGCTGCCCGAAAGAAAAAAGGCAGCAATGGACGCAAAAAGGCCATAAAGATTGTAGCCAAGGTATACGAACGGATTGGAAATGTCCGCCAAGACTACCTGCACAAACTATCTAGAAAGATAGTTGACAACAACCAAGTGGTGGTAGTCGAGAACCTAAATGTCAAGGGCATGGTAAGCGCTACGCGCACGCTACGCGAACGTAACCATAAGGCGTCATCCCCTGCACATTT
>NZ_JAAHHS010000025.1 GCF_010692395.1 Moorena sp. SIO3H5 | reverse complement strand
TTTTACCAGGACAGTTTCCTTTTGATCTGCCTAGCTACCAGCAGCTGATCTGCCAAAATCCACAGGAACTGCGCCAAATGTTGCCAACGGTGATGGAAAATTTGCTAAAACGGTTTAATTTATCAACCTAAGTACTCTGTGAATGTCAAGCAAGACTGGTGGATAAAGGACAAAGGACGTTTGGGATTTGGTGTATTGGGAATCCCTTTGACCTTTGTCCTTTGACTTTTTGCCTTCCCCTTCAAGGTCGCTGATAATAGTTGGCATGGATTAAGGAGAATTTTCTATGCCAAGAACCCCAGACGAGTACGCTGTTCACATTCTTTTGTCAAGTGGTCACCGGGAAGAAGTACGGTTTGCCACAATTAAAGAGTTTCAAAAGTGGTATAGTGGCGAACTTATCCCAAAATCTAACTCTGAAGACTTCATTAGCGTACCCATTAAAAATGTCCAAGGGGAGTACATGGTAGTACGTCCTGCTCGTATCACTGCTATGCGGGTGGAACCTATTTTCTCTGGTAGCGTCGAACGTTTTTAATACACTTTGACTGCTTTGACTGGGCGATAGCTGGTGATTGGATTCTTGGCAAGTATGAGAAAAACTCTAACTCGGATTTCCCTGACCATAGGAATAGCCCTCCTACCGATTAGCGGTGCTGCAGTTGCTAGTGTTCCGCTGCAAGCGGTTCAACTAGACACTGTTCAGTTCAATCAGGATCCATTGGGTTTAGATGAACAGCTGTGGAAGCGTTCTGGTGGTCAGTCAGGGGACTGGCGAGTGATGTTGAGGGCGATAGACAATAGCTTGCGTTATCTGAAAACCCCTAGTGCTGCTAAGGCTTACCAAAACTATTCCGTACCAGGAGTAACTCGCGATCGCGTCCGCCGTTCTCTAGTCCGTTTCCGCCAACTTCTGATCAAGTCCCCTACTCCTCAAGCGTTGCAAGCGGCCATCCAACAAGAATTTGTCTTTTACAAGAGTGTGGGGAAGGACAATCAGGGAACTGTTGGGTTCACAGGTTATTTTGAGCCAGTGTATGCTGGGAGTCGCACACAAGGTGCTGAGTATCGCTATCCCCTTTATGGACTACCCTCTGATTTCCAACGTTGGCAAAAACCTCACCCAACCCGTGCGGCATTGGAAGGATGGGATGGTTTAGGGAAAAATAGCCCACTACGAGGGAAAGAACTAGTTTGGTTACGCGATCGCTTAGAGGCGTTTTTGATTCACGTTCAGGGTTCAGCCCGAATTATAATGCCAGATGGCACCTTGATGAGCGTGGGCTACGCTGGTAAGACGAGTCATCCCTACACTAGTATCGGGCGGCAACTGGTTAACGATGGCAAGATGGAGCTAGAAGGGCTAACCCTGCCTGCGGTGATCGATTATTTCCGCACTTCACCGACGGAACTGAGTCAATATTTACCCCGCAATAAAAGTTTTGTGTTCTTTCGGGAAACCAGGGGGGCACCTGCTACTGGTAGTCTTGGTTTGCCAGTAATGGCTGAGCGCTCGATTGCTACCGATAAATCTATCATGCCTCCAGGAGCCTTGGCTCTTATCCAGACTAGTATTCCTTATCCCAATGCTGTGGGTCAGTTGGAATCTAGGCTGGTCAGTCGCTATGTGTTGGATCAGGATACTGGTAGTGCGATTAAAGGACCGGGTCGAGTGGATATATTTATGGGTACTGGTAAATTGGCAGGTAATCGGGCAGGGCTGATTAATGATACAGGAGAGTTGTACTATTTGTTGCTTAAAAACTAACACTACAAAATAGAGGTCAAGCTTTACCTATAAACTTGAACTATCAAACTCTATATAGAATTATAGATAAAAATATACTCGAAAACACACCTGATCGCCTACATTACCCGTTGAAACTGAGAAGAAAGGCTAAAAAAACGAGGTAGGTCAATATGAGTGGTTCTCAAGGGTCAAACCAAAATTCTTTCAGTCAGCTTGATGTGGTTGCTGTGATGTTTTTCAGTTCTTTTGTACTTGGCTTTATTCCTATTAATATTGCTTTTAAGCAAAACCTACCAGTTAATGAAGATTTTGTCAATCCAACAGAAGTAGAACTTTGGGGGGTTGAACTCTCCCCCGGCTTAAAGCACGGGGGCAGCCAGTTAACTTAATTTCCCTTATCAATCTCCCACAGTGGCAATTGTTGAATTGGGTCTAACTGGACATTCTTTAAGCCTGACTGGGCAAAAGCATATTCCTTTGGTTGCCATAACGGTATTAAGGGTACATCCTTTGCTAAAAGTTCTTGGATCTCAGCAAAAATCTGCTTTCGGGCGGCTGGATCTGATTCCTGACGCTGTTGCTGAATCAGTTTATTCATGCGATCGCTATAGTAAAAGGATCCCTGAGAGCGACTAGCTCCAGCTTCACACCCTTTCCCTTCGGAACCTTTAGTACAACTGACTAAGGGCTGAATAAAGTTATCAGGGTCAGAAAAGTCAGGATACCAATCGACTAAAGCACTCTGATAAACTCCCTTACCTAGATTGCCAAAGAAATTTGCTGACTCCACAGTTTGGGGCTGGATTTCGACAATCCCCCCAAGTTCCTGGGCAGCATATTCTTTGAGAAGACTCGCAAGTTGTTGCCGGGTTGCTGAACCTGAGGAATACCAAATTTCTAATGTCAACGGATTGTCTTTAGTAAATCCCGCTTTGGCTAGCAGCTCTTTAGCTTTGGCAATATTACCGTCACCGTAGGCGTCTTTAAAGGTTGGCTTGGAAACATCAAAGCTAGTGGGAATGATACTAAAGGCTGGTGCAGCTTGGTTTCTTAGCACCCGTTCGTTGATCAGTTTACGATTAACAATCGCAGCGATCGCTTGTCTGACTTCTGGTTTATCCAACGGTGCCATTTGGGTATTGAGCACCATGTAATTAATATTATTGCTAGGAGATTCTATGACTTGCCAACCGCCAGACGGTGCTCCTTTTTGCAAACTAAGGATTTGATCGGGATCTAAACTTTGATAACCAATGTCTACAGCACCGGTTTTGATGGAATTGAATAAATTAGCGGAATTGGTCAGGATTTGAACATTTAATCCCTTATTGGCTGGTTTTTTACCCCAATAGTCTTCAAAAACATCTAGGCGAATCCCGTTAGGACTAAACTTAACTAGCTTATACGGACCAGTACCTACAAATTTGGTCGGTTCAAATTTACCACTACCAATTTCATAGGCATTGGGAGAAACAGCACAAGTTCCAGAAAAAGCTAACAGTGCTGGAAAGGCAGCGAAGGGATTTTTGAGTTTAATCGTGAGTTCGTAATCTCCAGAGGGTTCAATCGAATCTACCAAACCTTCGAGTAGAGAAGAGGGCTTGCCACCATTTTCGATAAACCGACGCAGGGAAAATGCCATGGCTTCAGCATTAAATGGGGTGTTATCATGAAAAACTACACCTTGGCGTAAGGGAATGGTGTAAGTTAAGCCATCCTTGCTGATAGTAGGCATAGCAGTTGCCAGTTGTGGCACTAATTCTGAGGTCCCCAGCTTGTAGGTATAAAGGCGATCGCCTAAGCTGTAATGGATGTTACTAGCTGCTAGTTCATAGGCATCGGCTGGATCGAGAGTTCTCGGTTTTAGGGTAGTACCGATGGTGAGTCTATTACTGTTACTGCTGCTGGAGGAACCTGTATGTTGATTGCTAGGAGAACCACCACAACTAATAATTAGGAAGCAGCTACAGAGGAATAAAGCTAGAAATTTACTAGTTGACCAGTGTTTGCGGGATAGGGGAAACCAGTTCATGCTTAGGTAATTGTGATTAGCGACGAGTAATTTCTTATCGTAGCTATCTTATAACTCCTTGCAAAAAATATAGCGTTTTAGAATACAGCGATGATTTATCTAGAGGGGGGTTCTTCCGTAATTAGTATGCTAATTTAGCCTAAAAAATAAACTATCAAAATATCAAAGCTATATAACTTAGTAGGTTTATTTAATTTAACCCATTATTATAGCATAAAAGTCCCGAATAGCCACATTATTTAATCCTCAATCCTAAGCAGTCAAACACAAGCTGATAGCTGAACGCGCACGCGTGCGGGTAGCGCATTACCTAAGAGCTTACCTAATACCTGAGAGCTTACCTAATTTGTGAATAATTGTTACAAAAAAACATACTTTAGTGTAAAAACAGCCAGCTTAACTTGAATAACTAATTAGATCCCATAACTCCTAGCTAACTACCGTTGGATGAAAACACTCCCCCACTTACTAAACTCAGCACTCAGCACTCAGCACTCAGCATTCAGCACAATTGTCAAATCGGGATTAAATGGGAATATCAAACACAGGTATGGCGATATGTGGCAACCCAATATAAAACATCTGACCCCAGAGCAAGAGACTTTAATCCCAACTTATCAAGAAAAGTGGCATAACTTATCTTTATTGACTGGAGCCATTGATCGTCACGAAGCAACAGTAGCCATAAACGCTGCCTATACAGCCATTGGCAAACCAGTACCAGATATTGTTTTTTGTGATAGCCCTTACGGTTTTTTTCAAATTATCCTGAACCAACTCCAGCAACACATTGACAGCCAACTAAAGAGTCAACTCCAGCCAAGACTGGAGAGTCAATTAATCAATCAACTACGGCAACATCTCAACACCCAACTCGGCAAAGAACTCCAACAAGAGCTACTCTACCAACTCGGGCGAAAGCTTAACATTAAACGGATTAGCCGTCAACTTGAAGAGAAACTGTGGCAACCCTTGGACACTTCCATGGGAACCCAATTACACAGGCAATTGCAAAACCAATTGTTATATGAACTAGATACATCAACAGTTAGTCAACAGCGAATTCGACTGGGTTTGCAAGTACTTGAACAACTTGGGACTGAATTGAGACTATTCATGTCACCCTTATACTGGAGTATTGACAGTAGTCGGTTTGACTTTTATATTTCCGTCTTAAATTGCCCTCACCATCAAACCACATGGGAAATATTCCAATCCCTAGTCAAACACTGTAGTTGGATGTTCCCATGTGAAAACATCTGCTTCGTTTGCGATCGCCCAACCAAGGTCTCATTTGACACTCAAGACCGCCTTCATAGAGAAGGACAGCCAGCCATGGAATTTGCTGATGGTTTCAGCTTATACTCCTATCACGGCGTGACGCTACCAGAAAAATACGGGACAGTCAACCCCAACCAGTGGCAAGCTGGGTGGCTTTTAGAAGAACCCAACGCTGAACTTAGGCGAATCCTCATTGAAGGAATTGGTTACGCCCGAATTTGCCAAGACCTAGAAGCACAGCGATTGGATTCCTGGCAAGAATACACCCTATTAACAATTAATAACGATATCGATATCGAGCCAATTTTTCTACTCAAGATGACTTGTCCTAGCACCAACTTTGTTCACATTATACGAGTGCCGCCTCATGTAGAATCAGCCCGTGAAGCAATTCGCTGGGTAAATTGGGATACTGATCCAGAGGAATTTTTAGTCCAGACTTGAGTCCAACTCAGGTTAATATCAAGTGGTGAATACCAAAGTTGCCCTCAAAGATAGCACCATGTCTTGATGCAGTCGCTTCCCCATCAGCAGAAGAGGGAGCAGGACTGAAGCAGCGACTCTACCTGTAGGGTGCCTTAATAACGCACTCTATACCATCAGCGCGTTTGTTGCCCAGTTTTGCCTAAGTCCTGAACTTGCACAAATGGTGCAACTGTTTTGTGCTGGAACGGTGACTTTCAACCTACCCTAAAAGGGAAGCCTGGGCAAGAACAACCTTCTTAAACCTTGAAAATGTATATCGGAGTCAGGATTGTTTTAGTAGAACCCGCTGGTCCATTGAATGTGGGTTCTGTAGCGCGAGTGATGAAAAATATGGGGTTATCGCAGCTGGTGCTAGTGAATCCTCAGTGTGACCATCTCAGCCAAGAAGCACAGCAGATGGCAGTGCATGGGGTAGATATCTTAGAAAAAGCCCAAGTCGTAGCAACCATAGCAGATGGCTTAGTCGGGTGTCAAAGAGCGATCGCAACCACTGCTCGTAGCCGCGCCATCCCCACTACTCTCGAACATCCCAGAACCGCCTTACCCTGGTTATTGTCACCTGGCGTAACCTCTGCCCTGATTTTTGGCCCTGAATCTAGGGGATTGAGCAATGATGAACTCAATCATGCTCAGCGGTTTGTCCGGATTCCCACTAGTTCCACCTATCCAGTCTTAAACCTAGCCCAAGCCGTAACAGTGTGCTGTTATGAACTTTATCAATATCAACTTGATCAAAGTACACACCAGCCATCACCCATCCCAACTCAACCCTTATCCCCCGCTCTCCCCTACCAAGATGCTGCTCTTTTGGACCAGATAGAACGCTACTCTAAGCATCTAGAAGCCTTATTATTGAAAATTGGTTATCTTTATCCCCATACCAAAGCAGCACGGATGGAAAAGCTGCGACGTCTATTAAACCGAGCAACCCCCACCACAGAAGAGATCAACATGCTCAGAGGAATGCTCCGCCAGGTAGAATGGGCGCTAGAATTTTTACCAAAGTCTGGGGTAGATGATCCATCAAAACCAAACCAGTCCTAAAATAGGCTTGCATAGGTTTTATTGGAGGTGTGATATATGGGCGCTTCAACTGTTGGTACTAGATCAAAACTCTGTAATCGGAAGACTCAAGAAAAACTGAAAGGGAAGCTTGATAGCGCTACATCCATTAAAGTTCTCTCCCTTATCATTAGACCATACTCAGAAAATTCCGAGAACTAGCAGATTGTTTCGGGTTTTATGTATCTGGTAAACCTCAGCCTAAGATTCAGCAGTGGAAAAACAAAAGAAACCAACCTCCTCCCGCCGCCGCCCGCGTCGCCACCTTACCAAACAGCCACAAACTAAGGAAATTAAACCCTCCAAATCCCAACCAAAACAGAAAACGCGCCGCCAAAGCTCATCCGCCAAATCAAATAAATCTCGGTCAACCCCGCCACCTACCCCCCGTACCCGTGCTCGTCTATCCCGTTCACCAAAACCTTCTACAATTCGCTCCAGTCAATCCCAGCTGAGGGTAGCATACCGAACACCCCAGTTACCAAACCTTCGTAGAAGACTCAATCCCTTTGCTACACCAGCGTCCTCATCCTTGCCCACCATAACCAATGCTCGTAATCCAATTCGGCAACGTCCTCAGCCACAATTGGTTGCTGATTTATCCCCTAACTCCTCCAGAGCACACCAGCTAAAGGCTAGACTACCCCTCTCCAATACCCCGAATCACCAATCTGTACAAATTCGGAGAACTCGCCGAGAGCGCCGTTCCGAAAACTCCTCTACCAGGCTATGGATTTTGATTATCCGTTTGCTGATTGTAGGCATTGGTCTCGCAGCGATCGCAGGTACCGTATTATCCAGCTTGGGTACTGCTAGCCAACCATCTACCAAAACCACAGACAATGCTCCAATTGAAGTCCAGCAGACTTTGAGTCAGACAATTAGTTCTCAATTGACACCCCTGCTGCTCAACAAATCTCCCTTACAAAAACAAATTCAAACTCTAGTAAAGCAACACCCCCAATTGCAACCTGGAATCTTCATTCATGATCTTGATACTGGTGCTTTCCTAGAATCAAATAGCCGTCTCATTTTTTCGGCTGCTAGCACCATTAAGTTACCAATTCTAATTGCTTTCTTTCAGGATGTAGATGCAGGCAAAGTTTTCTTAGATGAATATATAACCATGAAACCAGAGATGATTGCTGGTGGTTCTGGAAACATGAAATATCAAAAACCAGGCAAACAGTACAAAGCTCTGGAAGTAGCAACCAAAATGATCACCATTAGTGATAACACGGCTACAAATATGCTGATTGAACGTCTTGGTGGCATCGAAGTTCTCAATCAACGATTCCGCTCTTGGGGGTTGAAAAAAACTGTACTGCGCAACCCCCTACCAGATTTGCCAGGAACAAACACCACTAGCCCAAGAGAACTAGCTAGTTTGATTTTTAACCTTGAGCAAGGTAAGTGGATTTCTCCCCAATCTCGTACTGACCTGATCGATATCATGATCAAAACCAAGACCAACACACTATTACCCCAAGGACTAGGTAATGGTGCCACCATTGCCCATAAAACTGGCACCCTTGGCCGACTACTGGCCGATGTCGGTTTAGTCAAAATGCCCAACGGCAAGCGTTACATTATCACCGTAATGGTCAAACGCCCCTTTAATGATAGCAGTGCCGAAAAACTGATTCGCACAATTTCTCGACAAGTCTATGACTACTTGAATAATTAGCCATTAATAATTAGTCATTTCTTAATTACCGGTTAAACCTTGAAAGTTCACTGTTAAAGGTTGACTGTTGCCTTTGAGGAATCTGCCACTGACAACTGATCTAGAGATTGCCAGATTTTCGATAACAAAGCATCCAAGCCGATTTTAGCAACAGCTGAAATCGAAAAAACTGGTACCTGAGTAAGCTGATTTAGGTAAGTAGACACCTCATCGATCATGTCTTGATCAACCGCATCTACCTTATTAAGGGCAAGAATTTGGGGACGCTCTGGCAATTCTCTCCCATAGGCTTGTAATTCCTGTTGAATGGTTTGATAATCAGCAATCGGGTCAGCAGCAGTAATATCAATCAAATGGAGTAACAAGCGAGTGCGTTCGATATGACGTAGGAAGTCGTGACCCAGACCAATACCTTGATGAGCTCCAGCAATCAACCCAGGAATGTCAGCAAATACAGTACCATCCCCAGTTGGTTTACGAACCACACCTAAATTCGGAATCAAAGTGGTAAAGGGGTAATTGGCTATCTTGGGTCGTGCCGCTGAGAGTGCTGAAATCAGAGTAGACTTACCAGCATTAGGTAGACCAATAATGCCCACCTCCGCCAGTAACTTCAACTCCAAGCGTAACCTCAATTCCTCTCCTGGTAGTCCAGGTAACGCATGCTCTGGTGCGCGATTGTGATTACTCAGGAAATGCCGATTTCCCAAACCTCCTTTACCACCTTTGGCAACACACAGCATTTGCCTAGGTTTCACCAAATCCCCCAGCAGTTCTCCCGTGTCAGCATTGTAGACAACCGTGCCACAGGGAACTTCAATAATGCGATCGCTACCATTTTTTCCCGTCCGATTATTAGGGCCTCCCCGACCCCCATTCTCAGCTCGAAAGCAATGGGCGTATTTGAAATCTAGCAACGTTTGCAGATGCTCTATAGCATTGAAAATCACGCTACCCCCCCGACCACCATTACCCCCCGCCGGTCCTCCAGCAGGAACATACTTTTCCCGCCGAAACGCCACAATTCCATCGCCCCCGTTACCAGCGACAACTTCAATTTCTGCTTGGTCGATAAATTGCATAATTAGTTTTTAGTCCTTAGTTTTTTCTTGACATCAGTCAGTTGAACCCATTTCCCTTAATTAATCTAACTAAGAATCACCAATGACTAATGACTAGTCACCAATGACTTATGACTAATCACCAATCACCAACCACTAATCACCACTTATAAATAAGCTGAAACATCTTCACCACAATCATCGGCTAAATAAGATAAAGCCCGGAAGCGCAAGCCAACTAACTGATCATAGAGAGGATTAAGCTTACACATCGGTGGGATGTGGACGATTTTGTGATTAAATAGCTTTACGTCCCGTTCAAACGGACACTGAGAAGGAATCAGTTTGCACATAAATCGAGCGACCCGTGGGTCATTAACATCCATACCATCTAACCAATCCCGCATTGGCTGTAGAATATCCGAATGGGGATGGTCAGAACTTCCTGGTTCTTGAGCTAACGCATCAACAGAATCCCTTTGCTCACTTGCCTTACCGTCATAAAGAGTTACCTGCAGTGATTCAAGAGCCTCAACCTTATGACCTAGTGCTTCACAGAACTGGTCTAGAACATCAGCTTCAGTCGCAGAGTACACCCCATCTGCCAAGGCTACCATTACAGCAGTTCGTAGAAAATTCTCTGCGGTTGTGTTATCCTTACCTAAAGCTGCTGCCAGTTCTTCAGGAGTAATGGGTTTATCGAAAGACTGCAAATCAGTGCCAGGAGCCAATGTCTCTTGGGTGATTTGAGCCATAACCTCTTGTTCTTCTGGGTCAAAGTGACCATCAGCCCAGGCAACGGCAAATAAACCCCGCAGCCAAGCTGAAATTTGTTCTTCGGTGTAGGTAGCAGAGCTAGAAATAGCCATAAATACTTAAAATCAATCTCCTAACACTATTTTAGGAGCAATCACAATAACTAATCGCTCCATAAGCTTGAAGCCTATAACATCAAACTAGCAATCGGATTAAGAAGCATCGACCACTTGTAATTCTGAGATATTCGTGACTCTAGCAGAATTTATTCTTTTCTTAATGTCAGTCCTAACCAGTGCTACTGGACAGTTCTTGCTCAAAACTGGAGCCGAAAAGCTGGAAAAAGTTAACGCTAGCAATTGGCTAGATCAAATTTTCAGTATACCCAAGACCCCAGAGATTATAGCAGGGTTATGTTGTTATGGTTTAGGGGCACTCGCATACATTTTGTTGCTGACCAGGGTAAATCTTAGCGTTGCTGGTCCTTCAGTATCCTTGACTTACATCTTCTCCGTACTGATGGGCTATTTTTTCTTTAAGGAAACCATCCCCCTTAGTCGTGCCGTGGGGTTGGGTGTGATTATCTGCGGTGTAATGTTGGTAATTTGGAAAAGATAAGTTAGTCATTTGTCATTTGTCAAGACCATGGATGTAAGCCTCTTGTGTACCCGCCTTTTTTAGGGGGGTAATGGGGGGATACCATCCAAGCATACAAGGTTTTTACCTCCTCAAGACTTATCCACTCAGATCTGTAAAATCAGATCTGTAAAACTGCTGTAATTCCCTATTGCCGGTGCTCTGTTGCCAGAGCCGAAGTTACCTATTGCCTAAAACCTTAATTTCGATTAGCAGCTGCGTAAGTCCTACTTGTGATAGACACACATAACTTATTCATAATTTGGACATCGTGAAAACGCGATCGCGGACAACCGGTAGCAATACTGTAATTAATCACTACTCTAACTATTACGGCAATGGCAATAAAAAATAAACTGAATGAATTAGATTATTTACCTGCTATTAATGTACATTTGCTAGAGCGTAGAATATCTTGTGTAACCGTCCCTAGGATTGTAGACGCCATTCATGCCGCTTGCGTTGAAGACAGAAAAATAACCGTAGCTAACTACAACGTACATAGTTTTAATCTTTCGATGCAGCTCCCCTGGTTTTATGAATTTATCCAAAGTGCAGAAATCGCCCATTGTGACGGTATGGGTATCTTAAAAGCCCTTCAGTTTATGGGGTACAATTTATCGCAAAAATACCGCGCCTCTTACACACTATTAATGCCCAAATTACTGGATAATTTTAACCAAAATAGTTTTTCAATATTTCTGTTGGGGTCAAAGCCTAAGCATCTAGAAACAGCCCTTAATAACCTCAAAGAACAATACCCCAATATTGTTGTCGATGGTCACCATGGATATTTTGATAAAGAAGACCCCAGACAAAATGAAGAGATAATTAATAAAATCAACCAGGCAAAACCTAATCTTTTATTGGTAGGCATGGGTATGCCAATTCAAGAAAAATGGATTTGGCAGCATGGTAGTCGTCTTAATGTCAATGTCTTCATGCCTGGTGGTGCAGTAATCGACCGATTGGCAGGTTTGGTTCCTGACTGTCCAGAATTTATTTCCAATCTTGGTGGAGAGTGGCTTTATCGCCTATCCCGTGAACCCAAACGTCTCGCAGCTCGCTACTTACTCGGTAATCCAGCCTTTTTCTTTCAACTTGCTCTAGCTAAATTTTATGCACAACCTTTGAGAGTAGAGAAGATGGGGTACATGCTAAATGGACAAAAACACAGTTTAGACGAGCCTGTAAGCCTTCTTTCACCATTACCTCAGGGAATGAACTAGGAAAATCAGGATGCACCTGATCTGCAGCTTTTAGTAAGTTCTAGCTAGTCAACTCAGAATAACTGAAAAAATTAATTTTATTAATTTAGTCTCAGTCATGGTGCAAAACCACCATGATCGTGATTCATACCAAGTGATACTAAGTTGCATTCATAGTTAGCACTTTCATCCCATCACTTCATCACCCCATCACCTTTTGAGGAAAATACTATCTTTGATCCCAACTTAGTATAACTTTCCCATTAGCTACCCTTGACGTTTAAAAAACACTTGGTATGTTTCAGGTATATTTCGGTATTTGAGAGTGTCGGTTCACTGATCACTATTGACATAAGCAAAATGCTGTGAATACCTTGGCAGTATTCCCCCAGCTTAGCTGTAGGCTAACTGGGGGTCTTATGTAGTGTATGTTTGTATCCCAATTGTATAGGCACAACAGAGGTAATTCACCAACCTTCCAAGATCGGGAGAGACTTTTAGAGTTTTCACAAATACACTGCTTTGATGATCGATAATTTTTATGCTTTAGAGTAATAGTGTTACTTTTTCTTCACTAATGGGAATGCTGTGATTAGATAGTCTGAGATTTCTCACTTAGCCAGGGCAATGCTTTTATTGCCCGTTTTTTAATTACTCTTTTCAATGCTAGTCCCCTTAACTCCTTATCTATCCTTACTTTTCCCTTGAATAGGAAAATCAGAGTAGTTAAGAACACATAGATATAGCAAGGAAAACCCAACACTGGATTAGGTTTTCAGCAGCTTAGTTTCAAGATAGGTCAGATGGATCACACACTAGCCAAGATCATCAATACATCCCAATACGTATCCTTTGATATCTTTGATACCGCAATTATACGCAATGTTTTAGAGCCAAGTGATGTTTTTACACTGGTTCAAAAACAGTATGAGCATTGTCATTCCGAGTTATTACCAAATTATCCTAAGCTTAGGCAAAAAGCTGAAAAAAAATCTAGGGAAAAACTCTGGAGACGAGAACAGGGTTCAGAAGTTACCTTGGATGACATATTTGAGTGTTTGGTAGAAGATTTTGGACTTAATAACCAAACCTCACAAATACTAAAAAAAATTGAAATAGAAACCGAAAGGGAGGTTTGCAGACGTAATGAATTTATTTTTTCGGTCTATAACTATTGCCGAGAAAATCAGAAACAGATTATTTTTATCTCAGATATGTATCTCCCCCTATCGGTGATTAATAAAATTATTAATGCCGCAGGCTATGATCAGAGTGACAAGCTATTTTTGTCTTGTGCTATAGGTAAAACTAAATTTGTGGGAGATATTTATCCATATGTTGTTAAACAGCTAGGATGTAATCCAGAAGATATTCTTCACATTGGTGATAATTATCAGTCCGATGTTTTGAATGCCAAAGCCAATGGGTTATTAAGTTATTTTTATAAAAAACCAAGAGACAGAGCTATTAATAGTTATTGGTTTCAAAAGGAAAAATTTCATAAGCTTGTTAACAAAAAAAAATCTATTGATAGTTCATTTTATCTAGCAACCATTATCAATCAGTATTATTGTGCTCCTCAGGATAACCAAACTACTGACGAAGAGGATTTTTGGTATAACTTCGGTTTTAAGAATGTTGGGATACTTTTTTTGAGTTTCATGAATTGGTTGCTAGATGCAACCACTAAAGATGGCATAGACAAAATTTTCTTCTTATCCCGTGATGGTTATATCATGCATAAGGTTTATTACCTACTAGCCGGATATAGAGATAATAGTCCAAGGGCAGACTATATGTATGCCTCAAGAAGAGCTCTCAATATTCCTAGCATCTTTGAATTAAACGATGTAGCCATGGATTTTTTAGCGAGTGGAACGAGTATCTTAACAGTTTCACAGTTTTTAGAGCGAATTGATCTTGACCCTAACCAATATCGGCAAGAAATTCAAAGCGCTGGTTTTGTAGATAGTCATCAAAAAGTAAAAACTCAAGAAGATTATATCAACTTAAATAAGTTGTATAAATTACTAGCTAGTGAAATTTTACAGTTAGCATGCTCTGAACGAATAAATCTTTTAAATTATCTAAAATCTATTGGTTTATTAGATAAAAAAAGAATAGCAATAGTAGATATAGGGTGGAATGGAACAATGCAGTATTCTCTATCTACACTGCTCAAAAAAATAGAGAAAAATATAGAAATTAAGGGATACTACTTTGGAATACTTAAACAGGCAAAAAAAAATCGCAAACAAGGAATGGATATGTCTAGTTATATAATTGATTTAGGCAAGCCTAAATATTACAAAAATCTAGTAAAGCTATGCTTACCATTTTTGGAATTTATCCATGCTGCTCCCCATGGCAGTGTTCATAATTATGCTTGTATAGGACAAGAGGTTAAGCCAGTACTTGATGAACATGACCTCAGCTTACAGGATAGAAAAAAAGCTTTACTTATTCAAAAGGGTGCTTTAGAATTCATTAGTCAATACCAAAAATATATCCAAAACTATCCCTTCATTAAGCCCCTCAAAAAAATGGCAACTCAACCTTTGTATAGAGTTCTCAAAAATCCTACTCTTTATGAAGCAGAAAAATTAGGTGATATTGAGCATTCTGAAAGTTTTGGAAATATTAACGATAAACGGTATATTGCTAAACCTCCCACTGATATACCCCTACTACTATTGAGATTTGATAAATTATTCAGTTCATTCAAATCATCCTATTGGCGTAGGGGCTATATAAAGAGGTTGTTAGCTAATATTTATTCCTTTTAAGACTTACGAATTTTAGTTGATTTCGCCCCCCTAACGACTCAAATATGGGAAGCAATGCTTAATTAGTCCCTTAAACTGGTTATTTTTTTTCCAAAATCTGGCTAATCATAGGATTTATAATCAGCAGACAGTTTTCATTTAACATATCATCAGGAGGATATAACCTTGAAACCCTTAGTTAGTGTCGTAATACCTACCTATCGCAGACCAAAATTAGTTAAACGAGCTGTTCAAAGCGCTCTGGCTCAAACCCTTAGTCAAATTGAAGTCATTGTTGTTATAGATGGTCCGAATGAAGGTACTTGTGCCTCACTAGCAGAAGTGGATGACTCCCGGCTAAGGGTGATTGAACTGCCCACCAATCAAGGTTGCACCGCCGCTCGGAGGGCGGGGGTTGCTGCAGCTCAAGCCCCATGGATTGCTCATCTAGATGATGATGACGAATGGATGCCCCAAAAACTGGAACTGCAACTGGAAGCTGCTAATCGCTCCCAATACAAATACCCTATTGTCAGCTGTTACCTAATTGCTCGGACTCCCCAAGACGATTCCATTTGGCCGAGAAGAATTCCCTCTAAATCAGAACCAATGAGTGAATATCTGTTTGTTCGTAATACCTTCTTCCAGGGAGAAGCAGTAATTCAAGCTTCAACTATTTTTACATCCAAAGAGTTATTGCAAAAAATCCCCCCCAGGATCAGCGGTGAGGTTCACGAAGATTGGGACTGGCTGTTACGGGCGACTACTTTGGAAGAGGTAGGAATTGAGTTTGTGACTGAACCATTGTCAGTGTGGTATTTAGGAGACAACCGTTCTAGTATGAGTAGAACTACTAAATGGCGGAATTCATTAAACTGGATTCAAAAAGTACAAGACTTAGTCACACCCCGTGCTTACGCATCCTTTATCTTGACAGAGGTAAGTTCAAGAGCTGCTTTTGCTGGTGAGTGGAAGGCATTTTTTCCCCTTCTGTGGGAAGCCATTCGCCATGGCAAACCCCTACCTATGGATATAGGTTTGTACTTCGGTATGTGGCTACTCTCTCCCAATACTCGACGCTGGTTGCGAAATTTACTGACTAAGAATCCTCAGCCATTAACAACTTGAGCAAAAAATCAGGTTACATCAAGTCCACTTTTATCGTTTGTGATTTGTAGTGTTCATAATCTAAGGTTGTTTTGGATAATGGGTAACGGGAATAGGCAACGGGTAACAGGTAATGGTAAAGGAGTAATCACAATTGCCAATTACCTATTACCTATTACCTATTACCCACGCCTTACAATAACGATGCTACCGGAGTGGATCCAAAAAATTAATATAGCAATCTACCCTGCTAGAACCGTCTTCTACGGTTTCGGAGTCTTCGACGTTCCCGATGTCTCGCAATTTCTTTACGTTTGCGTTTTTGTGCAAATGTCTCAAAATGACGATTCTTTTTCATATCAGCAAAGATGCCAGCTTGGGAGACTTTTCGCTTAAATCGACGTAGGGCTGATTCTAAGTGCTCATTTTCACCAACCACCACTTGGGTCATTCAATGTCCTCCTGTTTTGATCGCTTCCGTGGTCGAATAACAAGTCATCATTCATCCCATAAGAACAGGACAGGGCAAACCTCTGATTGACTGACAAAACTCCTACAACTGACGGAAGGTGTTGGCATCCGGCCAGTTTTTAAAACGAATGGCTCATATCTAAAGTCCGTTAAAAATCATAATATTGCACCTGGATAGCCTGCACTCGTCTATGGCAAGGAAATCCGAATTAAGCCTGCCAAAAGCAAGCTCTCAAACTCCTTATTTTTTCCTTACTCCTTGTCAAGGGAACTGTGATGGTTTATTTCCACGCTTCAGCCTACAGAGTTTGCTACAATATATCGCTTAAAACTGACTTTAGCTATGAGCCGTGGAATTAATGGCCTTGCTTAATAATGGAATGATTTGAATAGTTATTTGGAACGGGCAAGATGCCCGTTCTCAATATTTTCGGGCAGCCAGGATGCCGACCCCACTCATATTCATTCCTTGATTCAGCAATACCGAGTTAACGATATTGTTGCTTAACTCACACACTAAAACTAGTGTGATTCTCGATCTGAACACTACCTATTTTGGTTTTCCTACTCTAGGTCTTAAACGTTCATACTTGTCTGAATCAAAGAGTTTAAGATGCCTTCAATCCACTTATAGACAGCAATCCTAAGCACACTAGTATCTTTCAACTATAGTTCGGGTTTGCTTTACCCTACCAGGATTACTTCCTAAATTCTGACGCGCAGCGCAGAACTTGACAGGGGTAAAACCCCTGCCCTGCCCTCAGACCTGAGAATTGGGTTTTGATTTAGATCAAAGCGAGCTTAGTAGTGACGAGCGCCGAAGTTATCACCTCTGCCGCGACCCCCCCCAAATGAGTTTCTTTTTTCCCGAGGTTTGGCTTTATTTACTTTGAGCTCACGCCCCATCCATTCAGCTCGATCAAGCTCTTCAATGGCCTTCGCTTCTTCCTCCTCTGTGTTCATTTCCACAAAAGCAAAGCCCCTTAATTTACCTGTCTCGCGATCGGTGGGCATGTGAATTCGCTTGATTTTGCCATACTCTTCAAACACAGATTTCAGATCCTCTTCTGTCACCTCACGTGCAAGGTTACCAACGTAGACAGACATACAATA
The DNA here is from genome assembly GCF_010692395.1 of Moorena sp. SIO3H5. GTDB lineage: Bacteria > Cyanobacteriota > Cyanobacteriia > Cyanobacteriales > Coleofasciculaceae > Moorena. The sequence goes on along the minus strand of NZ_JAAHHS010000025.1, from coordinate 51,719 downwards.
TCTCCAAAATTTGATTTATGTAGAGATAGAAATTTCGGAGGCATGCTTAGCAATATGAAACAGAAGAAACCTGTCAACACTGAAAACAAAAACTGCAACCGATACCTATACTCGCTTTTTATGATAACATAGACATTAAGGTGACTAACCTCCTACTTGGGTTGTGCAATTAAGTTGTGCAATTTAAGGTGTTATGCATTTTAATTGCATAGTTGCCAGTTTTGAAAAAATTTTTCATACCCACTCCTCATCTGTGGCCTCCCCCCTCATAACCGTTTCATTATAGCCCCAAATCTCGATAAACCAGGGAAGGTGACTGAATTGGGACCTGAGCTTTTGGCGGACGCTATCAGCGTGTTGCTGATCAGCCCATTTGGTTATAACCCTTCGCTGATCAGTAGTTGAACCAAAGTTTTTATAACTATGTAAATTTTTGTAACTTTTTATCCCATCTGGTTGGAGCAAGGATGGGGTATTTTTTAGCATTTCTTAATGTAGCACCGTTTATTTTTGAATATATTTTAGCATTTAATGCATTAAATAACATATTAATATATTATCTGAATTTTTTATAATAAGTATAAATACTCAAAATTAGTCAACAATTTGCGATTAGCCCTTCAGGCGGCGTAAGCCCCATGGCAAAATCCCGAAAATTAGTAATCTTTTAGAACTACACAATGTAGTGCAGAATGTGGGTCATCAATTAATACCAATTCTTCAAAGCTAGACTACCGATGCAGATGGTGAGATGGTGAGATGGGGAGATGAAATTAATGTTTAGCTGTAATTTTACGAATTAGTATAACTTGATTGATGAAGGCAAAATCTAAAAGCAATCCCACCCTTACCGCCCTTATCAAGTGAGGCAAGCAAAATAAAACTTTATATAAATTTTAGCCAAATTATGTATTTTATATCTATTGTTTAGACCGCAATTATACGGATTTTTGCGAGATTTTACTTAATTAAAAGTTACTATAAAAAATCGGAAATATTTCGGAAAATATTTTTAATTATTGACACTATAATTGAGTTATAGCAATCCTCAATCATTTGTAAAATCAGCAAAATATGGAATCATTGCTGGGCAAGGGTTATAGCCATCACTTTAGCCAATATATTTCACGAATCATTTAGGACTGCTATATAAGCAGGTGCACAAAATTAATTACACATTATCCAAAACTCAAAGCCTTACGATGTAAGGGGTACAGAGATTGGTAGTAGGAAATTAATTTTGTTTAGGTGCTTATTAATTATTATTATAAGTAAGTTTTTTTTACGTCAAGATAATTAAATTGAGCTAAGTGTTTTTCATAAAGTAAATCCCTAATTATATTTAGCAAATAACTATAAATTACCAAATCAATAATTATATGATTTTCAAATATAATTTGAAACTATAATTGATGTTAAAAGCCAATAGTAAACAGTAAAAAAAACAAGCATTGTTTTGTTTGATGATAAATTAGCATTGGGTTTCATGGTCTATTTAGTTTTGCTATAGATAGTAAAATTTAACGAAAATAAGTCAGTAGGATTTGACTGGGTAATGAGAGATTGAAAAATATATTTTTAACCCCATCACTTCATGATTTGTAGTTTTAATAAATGAAATAAATATTAGGGATAGGAGTTTTGAATGATTACTTCACCAAAAGTCAGTGTTGTCGTTCCTGCTTATAACGTTCGTTCCTACATTTCGGAAGCGCTAGTTTCTCTTGAGCGTCAGTCTTATCAAGAATTTGAAGTCCTGATTGTTGACGACGGCTCTACTGATGATACCGCTGAACTGGTTAAAACGTTTTGTCGGCGAGATTCACGCTTTCAGTTATTGCAGAAGTCCAATGGAGGACTGTCATCGGCTCGTAACTATGGCATCCGTCATGCTCATGCTAGCTACATCGCTCTACTTGATGCAGATGATGTTTACAAGCCAGACAAACTAGCTAAGCATGTGGCTGTACTGGATCGGGAACCAGAGGTAGGGGTTGTCTACAGTGCCTCACAAGCAATCAGTGATGATGGAAGTCCCACGATAATTCGTCTGAGTGGTAAGCCAGTTATGTCTGACCCACTCCTAGCGCTACTGTGTAAAAATTTCATTGGTCATGGTTCTAATGGTGTATTCCGAAGCTGTCTAGTGGATGAAGTCGGGGAATTTGACGAAGGGTTACGCAGTTCAGAAGATATAGATTTCTGGTTAAGAATTGCCGCTACGAGACACTGGCGTTTTTATCGGGAGCCAAGAGTCCTGTGTTGCTATCGAGTTCGTCCTTCTGGACTGTCTTTTAACATAACACAAATGCAGCATTCTCATGAACAGGTACTTAAATCAGCTTATGAACGCTCTCCAGAATTGGTAGAGAAAATATTGCCGACGGCTTACGCCTATATGTATCGCTATCTAGCTCGATTATCCCTAACTGCTGGTGATGTAGCTAAAGCTGTTCACTTTATCAACCAAGCGTTAGTTGCCAATAGCTCAATCTTCTATCGCGATCCGCGATCGCTTCTGACGCTGGTAGCTGTACGTCTGGCACCACTAGCCAAGTTGGTGATTAAGCGATCACTTGGCTCCGTAGAATACACAGGAAACAACTAAAAATTTTGTATTAGTCATCAGTCATTGTTCATTTGCCTTTGACATGTAAGCCTTTGACATGCAAGCCTTTTGTCCCTTCCAAACCTTGCTAACCTAATGAAACTCAGCTCGTCGTTACTCACAAGTGGCTTCTGGACAACATACGGAGCCCTCGGGACACGTCTGCTGGTATTGCTAAGTAACCTGATACTAGCAAGGTTGCTGTTGCCATCTGAATTTGGGGTGATTAGCGTTGCCTATATTTTTTGGTCTTTCCTAAATTTGTTCACCCAAGGCACCATCAACTCTTTTATTGTCTACAAGGGCATTGAAGACCAGCGTTATTTAAATACAACATACACAATTGCTATTGCCAGGGGATTGATTTTGGCAGTGGCAATGGTGGCGATATCCCCCCTAGCGGCTAACTTTTTCGGTGTACCAGACCTGGTCTGGATTCTGATCGTGTTCGCCTTTAATCTGCTGGTGGCTTCTATCCAGTCTGTTTATCAGGGAGTACTCACTAGACAGATGAGGTATCGGGAAATAGCTCATGCTACCATAATCGCCTCCTTAGTGCGAGTAGTCTCTACTACTGGTTGCGCCTTTATCGGTTTGAGCTATTGGTCATTTGCGGTGGGAGATGCTGCTTTTCGGGTTATAGAGTATTGGATTAGTCGTCGTGATGTAGAACACAAATTCCGCTTAGAGATTGATCCACAAGCTAGCTCAGAAGTTTTGTCGTTCTGTTTTGGTGCCACTGGCTCGAGTTTGGGATTTTATGTAAATGCCAATGGTGACAACTTTGTCATTGGTAAACTGCTGGGTAATACTAATTTGGGATACTACAACTTTGCTTACCAATTGACCCAGACAATTAACACTGTAATGGGTGAGGTGATTAATCAGGTAGGAATGTCCTCCTTCGCCCAGTTAGAGAATGACGAACAGCAGCAAAGTGTTCTAGTAACCATGGTTGAACAAATGGCTTTCCTAGGGGCTCCTCTATACGCCTTATTTTTTTTAGTGGTAGACGATCAGGTCATCTCTATGATATTTGGCCAGAAGTGGGTGCCAGCCTGCCAGGTGATTCCCTGGTTACTCGTGTTTGCTTACTTTAGGCTGATCAATAATTCACTGATTAATATGCTTGCAGCAAAAGGCAGAACTGGGATTAATGCCAAGGTTAACCTCTTGATTGCTCCCGTAGCGTTCTTGAGCTTTATCATTGGTGCTGAGCAAGCAGGAATAATTGGGGTGGGAATTGCAGTTACTTTCGTGCTAGGAATTGTCTGGACAGTTTACTGGTGGTGGGTTGCTTGCCGAGCACTAGGTTGGCCATTAATGAAGTTTTTACTTCCGTGCTTTAAAGCTGCTCTGATTGTACTGCTAGCAATTGTGAGTTGTCTAGGTTTACCAACAATCCTGAAGCCCTTCCTATTTATGAGTCTCTATATCGTCTTTATTCGCCTCATCGCTGCCAAACAATTTTTTAGTTACCAGTCTCTACTAGGGAAATTGGCTAATCAGCTGACAAAGTTAGGCAAAAGTCAGTTATAAGCTCATAAATTCAGTAAATTTACTGAAGGTTAGGTTAACCGAATTCACTTTTTAATCGGTAATTTCTCTAATCTAAATTAAGGCATTCAATAGGCACAATGTTATTGTGGCTGCTAATATATAGCAATTATCACTTGAGTGATGTAAAAAGTCATTGATTGTAGGGAGCGGTGCGACCCGTGGCGAATTTAATTCTTAATACGGAAAGCACACCGGAGGAGCGATCAATAGAAATAAAAAATGACAAATAACAACCAAAACAACACTATAAACGAACGAAGCTAGCAAATTTGAATCACTCTCATAGAATGAACGTGCTCTAAAATATCAAAGTATGGACTGTTAAATATGACTTCTAGCATACCAGATTTCCAGACCAGAAACTTTAAACTGGGTGCCATGTCATTTCCAGAAAAAGTTATTTACTGGGTGATTGTGCTAACACCGCTCTGGTGGTTGTCGGGAATACAAACACTCTTCTACCCAGCGGTAGTTGTTGGTTTGTTAGCAGTAAACTTTGATATCGATAAACTCACTAGGGTATCAATACCCGTTTGTATCTGGGGTTGGTTAGGTATGGCTCTAGTCATGGTCTGGACTGCTACGTTTGGTCTCAATGACGTAGGATTTGCCTTGCAGAGAATTGCTGCTACCTTCGTAACTTTTTTCAAGAGCTATTGTTTAATTGTTGCCGCACTGCTCCTACCGTTTTGGCATGTCATCAGGGTTAAGGTGGTCACCCGTGCTGTAGCTTGGATGGCAACAGGATATTTAGTGACTATCGCCATTGAGATGGTCATGCTGGTAGTGGGATTAGGCAAAGAACCTTTTGTACCGCCCTTAGCGCGTCTGATTCCCGGAGGTGCTATGAGTTTGCTAGTTACATTTGCTGAGTTCCAACCTTTTTTTGGTATCCCGTTACCCAGGACAGTTCTTTACACCCCGGACCCCCCGATTGTAGGGGTGTGTTCGATTCTAAGTTTTTTCATTTGCTTGGGTGAAGAAAACCGGCGCTTACGTCAAGTATCCGTAGCGGGTTGTTTAACCGCTCTGCTAATTAGTTTTAGTCGTTTATCCTGGATTTCCTTTGTGATGGCATTGGTCATTACAGCTTGCTTCCGCAGCAGTTTGGCTCGTCAAGGTTCTTTATGGATTGGTTCATTAAGCTCATTACTTTGTGCTTTTTTGGGAGGTCTGACCTTAAGTGATTTACTGAAAAAGCCCCTAGAAATCTTCGATAGTGCTCGTGCCGCATCCTCGAAAGACCGCGAACTGGTGGTTACTAAAACCCTTGAGGCTTGGCAAGAACGCCCCTGGATGGGATGGGGAATTATACAAGGCTCAGTCAAATGGTATATCTACGACATTGCTTTGGGTTCCTTTTCAACTTACGCCTCAATTCTTTATTTGCACGGCATCATTGGCTTTATCTTTTTTCTAGCTGCCCTAGGTTCAACCCTTTGGAATACTTGGACTCCAGCGATTCGTGGTAACCATCATTGCCAGTGGGCATTTGCAAGTCTGGTGGCTTTGTACATGCTTCTCAACGGAACACCCTTGAGCTGGATGACAGTGTATTTGTGGTATTTTTGGGTCTGGTTAGGGGCAATTCTTGCCGAAATACAGCGAAATGAGCAGTTTGTCTCTCGATGGGAGCACTTATCTGGCAGAACTTGAAAATGGAAAAGGTAAAATTGAAAAAAATTAGACTTTTATTTATTTAAATAAATTTATTTTTTATTTATAAAAACGTTGATTTAGATTAATTTTTAGTATTAATTAATTGATATAAATTTATAGTTTATCTAAGTAACATTGTAATTTCTAGGAATATATATTATGAAAAAAGTAGCTGCTATCCTGAATAGACATTGGACAATTTTATTAGTTTTTAATTTGTTGGTGCTGGGAGCTAGCTTTGGAGCCTTTTCTTTATTAAAGCCTTTTTGGATTGCTAAAGCACAGCTAATTCTACCAGAAACAGGCAAGTTACAAGCTAGTTTAGGAACCCTTGGGTCATTAACTAAGGGGGATTCTAAATTGGCGACTAAGAGTCATCCTCTGAATATGCAGGCATCGATTCTAAACAGTGATGCTTTGATGAGGCGCTTGTTGGAGTCTGACCCAGAGAAAACGGATTTTAAAAGGCTGGTTCAATACAAGAAGTTGTTCGCGGTATCTCCTGACGAGGAATCGACTACGATCTGGTTGAATGCCACTGGGGATAGTCCAAAATTAGCAAGAGATCGAGTCAAGGCACTGATCAGTGCGTATCAGGAGCGTCTGAATGAACTACGTCAAGCAGATGGTACCACTAGGGTTGAGTTTAATAAGAAAGCGCTGGAGCGAGCTAAGCAAAAATTGGATCAGTCTCAGGAGGCATTAGCAAAGTTTCAGGAATCCTCTGGTTTAGTGAATAGCAAAGCCCAAACTGAAGGACTGGTGAGGGCAATTACTGATCTGAGTATTAGCCAAGCTCAGGCTCAAGCTCAAGCTCAAGCCAGTCAACATCAGCTTCAAATCCTATCGACTCGTTTGGGTCTTACTCCTAAACAAGCAATCCGCTCTTTAGGTCTGGCAGAAAACCGGGATTACCAGTTTGTGCGGCAGCAGTTGACTGAACTGGAAGCGACTTTGGTCAAAGCTCAAACTACTTATACCTATGCTCATCCCGAGATCCAAAATCTGCTGCTACAACGTGAGCAGTTGCAGCAGCAGATTCAGCAGTACATCTTTCTAGGAGCTGGTGATACGTTAGTAGACCCGACGCTTACTGATAGTGCTCAAGGAAGAGCAATGTTAATCCAGCAACTGATTCTGGAGGAAAGTGCTGCTAGTGGTCAACAACAACAGGCTGAGCAATTACAGCAGCAGATTGACCAGATCAAAAGTACTTTAACGGTGATTCCTGTCCATCAGTCTAGGCTGCTGGAACTAAAGCGACAGTACAATGTGGCTGCGGGAGTCTATAACGGTTTAGTTGCTCAAATGGAGCAAGTCAATCTTGATGCTTTTAGTGCTTATCCCAATGTACAGGTGCTTGACCCTCCCACTGTTGACGAGAAGCCTGCTGGTCCAAAGAAGTTGTTAATCATAGCTAATGGTTTTCTGGCATCGGCAGTGGGTAGTATAGCGCTGGTATTGCTGCTAGAACGGCGCAACCCACTGCTGAGCCCGAAAGATCTACAGGCAATCAAGTTCCCGATGGTGGTCAATATCCCTCATCTGAGACACGCTGGTATGGGATTAGAGCTGGGTACAGAAACGGATGTAGAGTTTCAGCGACTAGCATCGGTGATTAGCTTACGCTCTGGAGAGGACCGTCGCATCTTGATTACTAGCGCGATGGTCTCAGAAGGCAAAACTACTGTCACTCTGGGATTGGCGAGAGCTCTGGTAGATTTAGGGTTTCGGGTCTTGGTAGTAGATGGAGATTTCCGACAGGCAACCCTTTCTCAACGCTTAGGTCATCACCATGATCCCCTCAAACCCGGACAGCCGGTGAAGATTCAACCGAGTCTTGACTTACTGCCTACCTCCCACAAAAAAGGCAAAATTGTGGAGCTGGTGACTCAGGGGAAATTTGAGCAGAGCCTAGCTACTGCGGAGGAATCGGGTGACTATGACTATGTTTTGATTGACAGTGCTCCGGTCAGTATGACCAGTGAAACTGCCCTGATGGCTGCTGTCATCGGTAATTTGTTGTTTGTTGTTCGACCTGAGATTAGTAAGCGTGACTTTGTCAGTGACAGCTTGGAACAACTGGCTCAGCACAATGCTCAACTGTTGGGTTTAGTGGTGAATGGGGTAGAAACTAAGTCCAAACCCTACTTGTACAGATCCAGTGATACTTTAGTGAAGTCATAAGCGATGAAACGTAGAACATTACTCCAGCTAGCAGTATCTGGCGCTGCGATCGCATTCCTCTTACCAAGACTCTTTGAGGAGGAAACCGCTACTAATTCGGTAAGAGCATCACCAATACAAAATTTGTGGTTGTCCGGAAAGTCAATTAACACTAAAGTTAGGGTGGATTGGACAAAGCCAGTCGCACAAACTACACCCTTCACCTTTGGCTCCAACGACTACGAAATTACTATTCTCGAAAAGGCATCAGACTCGGATTTCCAGGAGCATCTGGCGGAACTGGATATCAGGTTAATCCGGATTCACCATATCGATCTATGCGAACGTTGGACGAACCGAGCTACCAAAACCTGGGACGAGGCAAAAATTAAAGCCTGCTACGATGCCTCTTATCCCCAACAGCCTACCATTATCCAAAACATTCCCCGCTGGCCTAGTTGGATGGCTACAGATCGGGGTGGTCTACTGTCGAGAAAGGAGTATGACAACTATGCTACCTTCTGTGCTCAACTGGTGGAGATTCTCAATGGACGCCAGCAACGACAGATTAAGTACTGGGAACCTTTAAATGAACAAGATGTTGCTTATCAAAAAGCGGGTAAGTTGAATCAGCTGTGGGTGATCTACAACAAAGTGGCAATGGCAATGAAAGCAGTAGACCCCTCAATTAAGGTGGGAGGACCAGTCTTGACTTGGGATGAACCTAAACGACTAGAAGATTTTCTGAAGAAATGTGCTTCCAATGTAGACTTCATTTCCTGGCATCGTTACGCCAGTGGCAATCCCAAGGAGTCCACAGACAAACTGATGTCCTACACACCAGAGTATCGGAGGCAGGTGGAGAATTTTCGCAAACTAACAGCAAAATACATTCGGGACCGAAAAGTACCATTGTTATTGGGAGAATATAACATCAACTACTCATGGAACTCTGGTGAAGATCGTCAAAATACCCATGTCGGAGCGGTTTGGTTTGCTTCAGTATTCAAACATTTAGCTGACGCTGGAATTGACATGGCGACCTCCTGGCATCTCAAGGATCAGTATTACGGCATGATCGACCACATGAATAATCTGCGACCAGCTGCAACTGTATTTCGCTGGGCGATCAAGTACCTGACTGGGAAGGTGATGTATACCCAGAGCGGCCATAAGTTTGTGGAGGCTATGGCAATAGAGCAGTCCAATCAACAGCGATCGCTATTGTTGATCAATAAATCAGCCAAACTTGCCAGAATCAGGATTGAGGGAACAATCGATGTGGCCAAGACTCGAAGGCTACCCATGTTTTCTTTAGATGCCAACGGTGTCAAGAGCAGTACCCTAGCAACAAGGCTACTGAAGTACTCATCGGTGAGATTGAATCCTTACTCTCTTGTGTTACTGCGTTTGAGTAATTAGTGATTAGGGATTAGCGATTAGGCATGATAGCACTAGGTATTAAGTACCAGAAGTATTAGACAACAGAACTGAAAAAGATTTAGTGAAAAAGATTCACCGAAGCCTTATTCCACTTAATCGAACACCATTAAACTGAAAATTAACACCTAACAGCTTGCTCTAACTATCAAAACTAGGTTGACAGAGTACTAGTTATTTTGATTCACCAATTTCGTGTCATGCAGCAGATTAATCACCCATTTTTCACATTTCTCGCTAATCTTTATTTTGAGGCTAAGCGTTTATACTATCAGTTTCGATACCCCAATCTAACCCTTGCCAAAGGAGTGCAGATCAAAGGCTCTCTTGAGGTAGCAGGTAGTGTTAAGGTAGTGATTGGCTCAGGTTCTCGCTTGGGTAAAGAGGTATTTATCTATGGTTCTGGTGAAGTCACTATTGGTTCAAATGTACTACTAAATGGGTCTTGTATAGGTTGCGAGTAATCAATTACCGTGGGAGATGAATGTCTAATTTCTGACTGGTTTCTTGCTGATAGCGATTACCATAACCTAGAACCCCACCTGCGTCACTGTCCTCGAGGACCAAAGGTTTCAGCTGAGATTGTGATTGAGCGAAATGTCTGGATTGGAGCCAGAGCTACGGTTATGAAAGGGGTACACATTGGAGAAAATAGTGTGGTAGGTTTAGGCAGCGTGGTTCGTAAGTCTGTCCCTCCCGGTGTGGTAGTTATTGGGAATCCCCAGCAAATTGTGAAGCATTTCAAACCAGTAAGTACTGAGCAGTTAGTACTAACTGCTCAGTAAGACTCTGTGACTGAGAACTTTGGTACTGTCAGGCTTTGTTGTTTCTAGAGCATTGCTTCAGTAATCAAATTTGACGGAAAATCTATAAATTTTCATCACCGGATCACCCTATTATCCCATCACCCTATTATCCCATCATCAACTGACCCACATTTTGTCATGACTTTACCGATGGTCTAGGTGTTGCGATCGCCTTTGGCGCGGCAAAGGCGATCGCAACTGACCCATATACGGTTATTCCATGCTTTCTCAGGGTAGTGGTGGCTGATTGGACTGTAGCTCCGCTGGTGTAGATATCATCTAGGATTAGTACGGGTGAGGTGCTATGATGTCTGAGAAAGTGTTTACCAATAATAAAGGCATCTGCTAGGTTTTGCGCTCGCTCTTGGACAGATAAACTAAACTGAGGTTGAGTTGCCCGGACTCTTTCTAAACCCAGTGGTGCTTGTTTGTAACCAGTTAATTCACAAAAACTTTGGGCAATCAGCTCTGCCTGGTTGTAACCTCTTTGTTGCTGTTTTGTAGGGTGCATGGGAATGGGAACTACTATTAATTTTTGCTTTTGGCTAGGGGTGGCTGAGGATTTTAACCAAGCTTTACCCAGCCAATGGCCCAAGGGATGTGCTAGCTGGGGTTGGTTTTCATATTTTAGGGCAGCGAGTACTCGTTTTAATGGACCACCGTAATTGCCCCAGACAAACAGTGGGAGATTTTGATTACATAAAAATTGATTTTTGTCAAGTTGGCAGCGGAGTAACTGCTGCTCGCAATAATCACACAATTCATCAGTGGCAGGGCGCTCACATAGGGGACAGTTCGATTTCAGAAAGAGACTTAATAGACCCTTTTTCAGGGTCTCAATTCCCTGTAACATAATTTTGGGGATTTATTTGGCATGATATTTCTCAAGATGCCAATACTGACAATGAGAATCCCTCAGTATTTTTACCGTTTTCTGCCTCTAAGACCGTGATGCAAAGCACAGGAAGGATTAATAATATCATGTCCAGTTGACTACTTATCATTCTTGGTTGAGACTCAATTTTTAATTAACGATTTATGTGAATAGGACGTGATTAATGGTAAGAGATATTATGCCTTCGAGATATGATGCCAAAATCCCGGAGCAATAACAGGATTAGGCGGCGATTTGTGGATAATCTTTACTCTCTTGATCTGATTCAACCTTCAGAGTATCCCTTCGTGGGCAATGAAGCCTTTAACTTAAGTCAGCTCTTGCAACGGGATTATCCTGTTGTACCTGGCTTTGTGGTAAGTGCAAAGGCATTGTGGGAATTTATCGCAATTCTAGGTGAGTCTGAACCCCTGTTAGCTGATTTACCTTCTTCTTATCTTTACGTAGATGTAGACAATCCTCGCCAGCTACAGCAAGTGGCTCAGCAAATTCGTCACAAAATTCAAGGGGCGACTTTACCTTCGGTGTTGGCATCAACGCTATCGGAAATATCAGAAACTACACTCGCCCCAGCAGCAATTTTTCACCCTTCCTTATCCATGACATCACCAAGGTCGGGAATGGAAGAGGACACTGGGGAAACTGGAGTGGCAAGATTAGATCAACCCCAGATTTTTTCAACCTTACCAGATAAAATTTTGGGATCCTATATTTGCCCTAGGCAACCACTAGCAATGGAAGTGTCTTTAAAACAGGTTTGGGCAGAACTATTTCGCGCTAGAAGTCTATTTTACTGGCAACGGCATAGTATTGGTCTCCAGCAGCTCAATTTGGGAGTCTTGATACAACCCATGTGGGATGCGATCGCTTCTGGTACACTCCAGATTAACCAAGGTGAGGGTTACATCCAAGCGACTTGGGGGTTAGGTACTGCATTGGCGAAGGGGGAAGTAGTGCCAGACTATTACCAAATTGAGATCGAAACTGGTATTGTTCTAGCCTCACGACTCGGTCGTAAAACCCGTGCCTATGGATTGTGTCTGCAACCAGACTCATTATCACGAACTGAGAACACTGTGCAACCCTATCTACTCAGTGAGGAGCAACAAAAACAGTACACCCTAAAGGATAAATACCTCCAAGAGCTAATTACTATCAGTCAGCGTCTAGTTGCTGATATTAGTCCTACCTTTTCCCTAGAATGGACACTATGGCAAACCTCAGAAAACTCAGAACCAGAGTTACAAATTACGAAATTTAGTCCTCAAACTGGGCAAAAGTGGGATGCTAGCCAGTTGAGGGTTGAACCGTCACATCATGCTTCCAAACTAGCTTACTCTGTTGGTTCTACTACTTCCTACGGCAAGCTGTTTACGTCTCTACAAGTGGGTAGCCGACCCAATGTGCTTGAAGCCTCATCGGACTCCATTGGGAGCAACTTTAGTGAACACACTGTCAACCCATCCATCACGCCTATGCTTGTGAGAGGATTACCCGCAGCACCAGGAAGAGTTACAGCCACTGCTCATGTGATATCGGGTGAGGGCAAAAACGTCTCAGCAATTCTATCTGGTAGAATTTTGGTTGCCCAAAGTGTTTCTCCTGACTGGCTACCTGGGCTCAAGCACGTAGCCGCTATTATTACTGAACAAGGAGGGATAACTAGTCATGCTGGGATTATTGCTAGAGAACTTGGTATTCCCTGTGTTGTGGGTGCGGCTGGTATTACCCAAATCATCGAAACTGGTGAGTCTCTACTTGTGGATGGGGGACAGGGAGAAGTTTATCGACTAGGAGCTAAGCAAGGGTTTCCGGTTCAAAAGTTGCATGACTCAGGATTAAGAAAAAGGGAAGCAAAAGTCAACTTTCATCCCTTCAACTTTCAAAATACTTTCCCCATTGCTACTAAATTATTGGTTAATCTTAGCCAGCCGGACTCCCTAGAAAAAATTGTGGGTTTGCCAGTGGATGGAGTGGGGTTATTGCGTTCAGAACTGATGATGTTGGAGATTTTGAATAATGTGCACCCCAGTCAGTGGCACAGACAGGGTAATGAGCGTGAGTTGGTAGAACGCTTGGCTCAGTTAATTGTTCAATTTACGGTTACCTTGGCACCACGTCCTGTATTTTATCGCTCCACGGATTGGCGCTCCCATGAATTTCCATCCCTGAGTGGAGATCACCTGGTAACGGAAGCGGAAGTTAACCCGATGCTCGGTCTACGTGGCACTCGTCGCTATCTGAGTGACCCAGCTAGCTTTGATCTGGAACTGGCAGCTTTACAGGAGGTTTATGCTTACGGCTGCAGGAATTTACGGCTGATTTTGCCCTTTGTACGTACTGTGGAAGAGTTTACCTTTTGCCGCCGTCGGGTAGAACAGGTAGGACTTACTGATAATCCTGATTTTCAACTTTGGATTATGGCAGAAGTGCCATCTGTGTTGTTTCTGCTACCAGACTATGTTAAAGCAGGTGTTCAAGGAATTTCTATTGGTACTAATGATTTGACGCAACTTTTACTAGGAGCTGATCGGGAGCAGAGGCAGTTGGAAACACTGGTGGCAGGGTGCCATCCAGTGGTCACGCAAGCAATTCAGCAACTAATCGAAATGGCAAAAGAAGCTGGTATTCCTTGCTCAATTTGTGGTCAAGCTACGGTTCAGGATCCGGAACTGATTGATCTGTTGGTGGAGTGGGGAATTACTTCGATTTCTGTTGATGTTAAAGATGTGGAAGCTACTTACCAAGCAATTACCCGTGCTGAGCAACGTTTACTCTTGGAAGCAGCACGAAATAAGTCAAAAGGTTTGAGTGGAAAAGCCAAAGGGGAAAACATCTAAATATATGGAAGTTCTAAATTGGGTTATGATATCCAGTCCGGTAGTATCAGTGAAAATTACCACGTACCACGGGACAGGATTTGATTTGATGTATCTGGTCTCACCTAGGTTATAAATCTGAAAACTGCTGTAATTCAATCAATGAATTATGGTGAGGCTTCTTAGTAATTTGAGTTAATAGTGCTTCATAACGGTTAAGAGCCTTTTGATAGGCGAAGTGATTCAGAGCAAATTTTCTACCTTGTTTACCTAGAGATACCCCCTGCTCAGGGTTTTCATACAATTCGACAATTGCAGATGCTAAAGCCTGGGGCTTTTGTGGTGGTACCACCACACCGCCACCACTTTTCCGAACAACTCGTGCTGCAGTTCCATTCAAAGGCACAGAAGCAATGATGGGTCGTCCGCAAGCCAATAGCACTTGAATTTTTGAGGGCATATTAAAGGAAACAACGTTACGCTTTTGCACAACTAAACCTATATCTGCTGCTGCCAACATTTCTGGTAACTTCTCTCGGGGTTGGAAGGGTAAAAGCTTGACATTACTAGCGTTGCAAGTCTGACAGTCTTGCTGTAGCTGCTGTATAGCCTTAGATTCTCCAACAATGACGAAGACAATTTCTGGAATATGCCTGACCAGAGTAGCCGCCTTTACTACTGTTTCCAGTCCCTGAGTCAGGGCAATATTACCGGAATAAAGTACTACGAACTTGTCATCAAGATGGTAAGCAGTGCGAAAGGAATTACCTTCTTTCGGTAAGGGACGGATAACATTAACATTCGCCCAGTTGGGGATACAGGTAATTTTGTCTGATGGTACTCCTTTACTGACTAAATTGTCAACGAATCCCTCAGAAATCACACTAATTTTATGAGCAGTGTGGTAGGCAAACTTCTCTAAAGCTTCAAAGATACGGATAGCTAGTTTGTTTCTAATTAGACCAACCTGTACAGCAGCTTCTGGCAAAATATCCTGTAAATTCAGTAATATTGGGCAGTTGTAGAACCAAGCGAGTAAAGCAGCTGGTACACTAACCGCCAGGGAGGGTACTGTCAGTAGAATCACATCAGGTCGCCAGCCCCTCAGAGCCTGAATAAAACTGGTCACGACGAAGCTACCATCCAGTAGTATCCGTGTCATCACACCAGGTTTTGGTCTAATCCAGACATAGGAGCGTTGAATTATTACTCCCTTTTTTTCTTCAGTCAGATACCACTTACCCTGATATTTATCATAGATACAACGCTGGGGATAGTTCGGCATACTAGTGACGACTCGTACTTGATGCCCTGCTTTGACCAAACCTTCTGCTAGTTCTGTCATTAATGGGGCAATGCCTATCGGTTCAGGATGATAATTATAGGAGTAGATTAATATGCGCATGAATGTTATTGGTAGAGCGAGTAGTCTGTCAAGTTAACCTTTGACAGGTGGACAAGCGATGCATCGCTTTTTACAATTGCTACACGAACGAAAGACCTATATCTAGTTAGTTAGCTCTATCAGTTACTTAGGAACTGGTGTCTAATTATCCTAGATAGTTTAGTGTTTGAATTTTCACTTTTAAGAGAAAAATTTTCACTTTTAAGAGAAAAATTTTCTCTTTACTAATTCAAAGAGTTTGGTTTAACTTTTGACGTTATAGCGTTGATGACTAGATAGTCAATCTGCTTTGTATGTTAATGCTTATGGACTGAAGCAACAACGAATATACCAAAAGCTATTAATCTCCATAGAGCAGTAGGTTAGACAGACGTGCTTAGGCGCTATTATCTCTAATAATACAGACAAAAAAACTAAATTCATCTGACCTTTTGCACCAGGCAATAATTAGTCCTAACAATTAGAGTATCTCCTGCTGTTCATTCCCTTTCATTGGTTTTATTCATATAGCTATAAAAACTATCAATTCCACTACTGCTGTAATCTTAGATAGTTTTTTAAGTGTTGATTTCTGCATAAAAAATTTCTTGATAAAGGCAGATAATTAATAGATACCTAAGCTTTATAGGTCTCTATCTGTTATTTTAGATAACGCTAATGGTGTTGCTGGTTGTATCAAAATTATCTATATAGTATAAGAGTATCTATTTTATAGATAAAGTTTATAAATGAGTCGTGAAATTCAAACTAGCTGAAAGTATTATTTCAAAAGGGTGCTTTGTTCATAACTCAAATGTAAACACCATAGGACTATACCAAAATATTGGGTCCAGCCATGCTACTATGCCCCACTACCTGTTTTTATAAAGGAACTACCGGAAAGCTTATCAAAAACAGCTGTTAATTTTCAATAATTTAATTTTAAAGATTGTGTGAATTAAATGTAAAAATATATATGTATTATAACACTCTATGGGTAAATCTGAAATCCTTAATTAGCTAGGAGCTAGTTTTGGCACATAATACTGGATTAATCAGCTATAGAATTTATAAGCTGTTTAGGAAAAAATGAGAAGCAATTCTTTTAAGGCTATAGCCGCTGCTCTAACGGTGTTTCCAAATTAATAGTGTTGGCGAATTACCTCCAAACTTCAGCAAAGTGATGCAGGCCGATATTCAGGAGCCAGTGGGGTCTTGGGTGTTGCCCCGATGAGGGACTGCATCAAGACAGGTGCGGACGCAGGTGAACTACGCAGCCCCTCCCGAAGACCGTGCTGGCCTAGAAACCCCCACTCGCGCTTTGCATGGCTTACAGGGAGTTATAAACGTGGATTTGGAATCAGGCTATCAAGGGAAGGGCTCTTCTAATTATCTTGCCTTAAGTGGTTAGCCCAAAATAAAAAATCAGTAAAGACTTTGTGAAGAATTTTGTGAAGAAATGGTAAAGAAAATGGAAGATAAGACCCAGTAAGGCTTACAAAAATAAGCGATCGCAACAGCATAGTTCTTAGAGAACACGAATAAGCGCGAAGCATTTACCGGATTGGTCAGCAGGAGATATTCAGCACACTCTGTACTCAGCACTCCTTAATGACTAAGTTTGGTAAACCAGAGGAATTCAGAACCCTAAAATCTTACCCAATTCCCCCTAAAGTAAAGGAAAAGCCCACTTTTGGGTAAGATGTTTGAGGGGTTTTGGTAATGATGTGTCATGCCACAGTGGTTTTGGGAACGCTGTAATTGTAATCAAGAACGGTAGGGATGGGTAAACCGGGGATGGGACAATGGCGGACAAACCACCAAAACTGCTAACTAAGTTTACACTTCATTAGCTGATCGCTTTATTTATATACAATTTTCCGAGAGTCAGTTATATTCTGCTATGGTCAAAGCCCCAATAACTCACTCCTACCAGTGGCTAAAACTTTACCAAATCTTGACAGTTATAAGGTGTTAACTCATGTAGATTCAACATACATTCAAGAAGAGAATAATGATGTGAATCTGTGCTGTTAATACCGATACAGTGTACTATCAAGTCCTATACAAAATAGATGAGTTACCAAGTTCCGGTCAAAGTTCCCTTCGTTTCACTAGCTCAACAACACGAACCTATTCAAACCGAGCTAAACCAGGCAATTCAAGCTGTAGTGCAGCAGGGAGATTTTGTTCTAGGTAAAGCGTTGATCAATTTTGAGGAGGCGTTTGCGGCTGCTTCTGGTGTCGAATACGGTATCGGAGTGGGGTCTGGCACCGATGCGATCGCACTTGGATTACAAGCCTGTGGCATTAGGGCTGGGGATGAAGTGATTTGTCCTGCTAACACCTTTATCGCTACAGTGATGGGCATCATAGCTGCTGGTGCTACGCCAATTTTGGTGGATTGCAACCCTCGTACTGCTCTAATTGATCTCGATAGTGCCAAACAAGCAATTACAGCCAAAACCAAGGCAATTGTCCCTGTGCACCTTTACGGTCAGATGGTATCTCCGAGTGAGTTAATGGCATTTGCTGATGCCCACAACTTACTAATTTTTGAAGATGCAGCACAAGCTCACTTAGCAAAGCGAGAGGATTATTATGCTGGTTCTGTGGGCAAGGCGGCAGCATTTAGTTTCTACCCCAGTAAAAACTTGGGTGCCTTTGGTAACGGTGGCATGGTAATCACTAATGATGCTACTGTGGCAGAAAAAGTGCGATCGCTTCGCAATTACGGAGCACCTCGCAAATATTTTCATACCGACATCGGCAAAAATAGCCGTTTAGATACGTTACAAGCTGCTATTCTCAATGTTAAACTGCCTTATTTGACTGAGTGGAACCAGTCACGGTACTGGGCAGCTGGGCAGTACGACAATCTACTCAAGGCTTTGGAAGATCAGGGGATTGTGCCCATAGAAAACCACAGCGGGCCAGGTCATGTCTACCACCTTTATGTGATTCGGGTGGGTCAACAATGTCCTTTTAACCGAGAGAGTATCCAGGATGCTCTGGCCTCAGTGGGAATTCAAACCGGTATTCATTATCCAATTCCTTGCCATCTCCAGCCAGCTTACAAGTACTTGGGATATCAAGCCGGTGACTTTCCCCATGCGGAAGCTCTGTGCAATGAGATTTTATCTCTACCAATTTATCCCAACTTGAGCAAGGAGCAGATTGAGCAGGTTGTTGATGGGTTAGCTAATTTATTAGGCGTGCTTGAGCCATTAGTTATTAATCATTAAACTATGCAAATTGGACGCAAAATTCCTATTGCCATTGATCGCTATCTACTGGACGGTTTGATCATCGCTTTGCTAGTCATTATTTATGGTCCTGTGCTGATGCATTGGTATGATGGCTGGCTCAACAAAAGTATCAGCATTACCCATGAATACTTTAGCCATGGTTTGATTGGGCTACCGTTTGCTGCCAATATTGTGTGGATGAACCGACGACGGTGGCATAAGCTTACTGATACAGCGCATCCCTTTGGTGTAGTCTTACTGATCATTGGAGCAGTAAGCTATCTTAGCGGTCAATCAGAACTGGTAAATTTATCGTTTCCAATAGTTTTAGCTGGTATGAGCCTATGGTTAAAAGGGATTGGTGGCTTTAAGCTACAAAGTTTTCCTTTGCTGCTAGTGGCTTTGGCAACTCCAACAGCAGTTCCCTATTTGATTGAACCTTATATCTTGCCCCTACAACGCTTTATTGCTGCCATGGCTGCCTTTATTCTGACTCAGTTTGGGATGAATGTCAGACTCGAAGGGATTAACTTGTTCGTAAGTGACCGAATTGTGGAGGTAGCCCCCCACTGTGCTGGTCTTAAGATGTTATTTACTTGCCTGTATGTGAGTTTGATGTTGCTTTACTGGAGCGGTGCTATTGAGTCACGTCTAAAGACTATTTGGCTGTTATCCGGTGCGGTGCTTATCAGTGTTAGTGCGAATATTGTCCGCAATAGTGTGCTTACGTTTTTCCATGGCAGTGGGCAAGATAACGCATTTCATTGGCTCCATGAAAGCTGGGGCGGCGACCTGTATTCAGCGATGATGTTAGTGATGTTGGTTCTATTAATGAAGTTCATTGAAAAATACTTGCCCTCAGACAGCCAACTTGACTCCCTTGGCTAAGCATCAAGATTAAACGTTATATAGCAGTTCTCAATGGGGTGAGATAAAAAATTCAGGATTTTAGGGAATAGGGAGTAGGGAGTAGGGAATAGCGATGCAGCGCCTTCACGCGGGGGTTTCCCCCATGAGCGACTGCATCAAGACGGGGTAAGAAACTTGAAGGTACCTCATAAGTCTGAGAAACGCTATAGAATCATGAAATCAGTAAGTTTAATTAAGTTAATCCAGCCCTGGCAAATCTCCAGGGGAGTCTTACTGGTGTTGCTGTTAGTCTTGGTAATAATCGGAGCAGTACCAGGTTACTTGACAGGAAACTGGCCTTGGGCAAAACTGCCACCAGTGACTAACCTCCAACAGATAAAAGTTATCCGCAAGACGGGAATAGAACTATCTGACTGGCAAACTGTTGAGCAACAAACCATAAGGATTGGCGGCCATAAATGGTCTTTGCAGTTCATAGAGCAGGATCAGCAAAAACCAGTGTGGTTATTTTTGCTTCCCCAAAATGGTCCTAAATCCCAGCCACAGGTAGAATGGGAAGATATTAGCGGATTTATGAGACAACGATTGGGACAATGGAAGACGGATTCTTATAGTCAAATCAAGTTTGTGGTCAACGGATCTGATGTTGAGGGGAAGACCGAGGCTGATCCGACCATCACAACCCAGCCCAAAAGCCACCCCAAAAGTGTGGTTAACGCGCGTTTCTTTCGTGCGTGGAATCAGCGGCAAACCTTCGCAATAGTACAATGGTATGCCTGGCGAGAAGGTGGTAATCCTGCTCCTAGCCGTTGGTTCTGGGCTGATCAATTGGCTCAGTTACACCGGAAACGGGTGCCTTGGGTTGCGGTGAATATCCAAATTCCCATAGAACCTTTGGGTGATCTGGAAAATTCTAGGCCAATAGCCGAATCTCTCAGTAAAATGGTTCAGACTGCTTTGATGAGCGATCCTTTTGCGGAGGAAGCTAGTAGTATTGAAAGTATCAAGGATCAAGGCTCAAAGATGAAGGCTCAAGGATGAAGGATGAAGGCTCAAGGATGAGGAATAAAGGATCAAGGGTGAAATGGGTTTATTGCTGAAACACTTAGGGTTGACTAAAACGTTTATCGACAACTAGAAGTTAAACGTCAGAGTTGCCTCTTCAGACTTACCACTTCAGACTTTATACTTCCCACTTCAGACTTGAGATTTCAGACTTGAGATGATACGTGACCATTGGAAAATGACAACTGACACCCACAGGTTTGGTAACCAAGTTCTGAATTTATCTTTGTTTGGGGGTACCGTATTATTCTGGCTGGTTAGTTCTGGAGTTTGGGTCAGCCCTGGTTTGGCTAAGCTTGTCGGAAATTTACCGACATCAGTTCAAAATCTTGGCGATGGGATTAGCGATCGCGCTCAGTTGCCTACGTTTAGTTCCATGGAACGGGAAACAAGGGAAACTGTTGAATCAGGGGAAAGGGAAAGGACTGAACTGGAAACCCCTAAGACAACCCCTGAGACAACCCCTAAGACAACCCCTGAGACAACCCCTGAGACCATAGAGGTAACGGAAACGTTGCCACCTCCACCACCGTTGAGCAACCCTGAACCGGTCTCAGAGGAGAATCGATTAGAACAGTTGGAGGAAATATTACCTCCTTTGGGCTACCCAGAGACTCTGTCACAGGTGAGTCCATCTGATGAATTTAATCGCCACTACCTAGGGCGAGAAGATGTAATCGCAGTGAGTGTGACAAATTTTCCGAATCTGGCTTTTCAAAGTGCTATTGATTCTGACGGAAATATTGTGGTACCGCTGTTCGGTAAGCTACGAGTGGTGGGACTTACTCTAGAGGCGGCTCAAGATATAATTCAAAATGTCTTAAATGAATTTGTGATTGATCCTGAAGTAGTTGTGAGCCTACTGAGTACACCACAGGTTCAGATTACGGTGAGTGGTGAGGTGTTTCGACCAGGCTATTACCCCCTGGCACCAGGAACTCAACCGAATCAAGCCCTAACTGCTGCGGGTGGTACGACTACGATTGCTGATTTGCGGACTATTTTGATTCGTCGTAAGTCGGTGGTGAATAATTCCATCATTGAGCGAGAAATTGATTTGCTGACACCGCTGCAAAATGGGACAACTCCATCGGAATTGAACCTCCGGGATGGGGATGCTATTATTGTGCGAAAGTTGGAGGTGGGTAATACTACCGATTATGATCGGCAGCTGGTAGCTCGTTCTAATCTAGCTCAACAACAAATCAGCATTCGAGTGTTGAGCTATCCTAATGGCACAATTGGTAACTTGACATTAGCTAATGGTAGTACGTTTATTGATGCTTTAACAGCAATTTCTCCTAACCCAGATAATGCTGATTTGGATAGCATTGCCTTAATTCGTTTTGATCCAGAACAGGGCAAAGCAGTTACTCAAAAACTAGATGGGGAAAAGCTACTAAAGGGTGATGTTTCCCAAAATGTGCCACTTCAAAATGACGATGTGATCGTGGTGGGTCGAAGTCTTGTTGCTAAGATTTCTGCCGCTCTGAGTCTGGTGACTCGACCCTTTAGTGATTTTCTGGGATTCCAGAACTTTTTTGAGGAAATACAAGACCTGTTTTGAAAAGCTTTGGGTATGACGGGACAAGAAATCGATGGCACCTCTCCCCTAGGGGGTTAGCTTTTCCATCGACAGGACAAAAATCTCCGGATACCTTAATGAATGGACAGAAAACTCCACTAGCTGTCTTGGTTTGTAACTGGTGCTCAGAGTCCCTGTTGACTCAGCGCTAAAAATAGGAATAGGCTACAGGATTTTTCTATGACTGCTGCCTTAACAATAGCGGAAACTACTTATGACTCCCCCTTTTGTCACACGTTACCTGATTGCTCTCAATCAGCATAAGTTAATCGGCTTTGCCACGTTTTTCCTGATTACTGGCATATCCGGCATTGTGGCTATACAGCCAACGCCAGCTCCGATTTACCGAGCTGAAGGTCGCTTGATATATACCACTCCTGTGAAGGTATTTTCCCAGACAGGGGTACAGATTTCAGAACAAGGTAAACAAAGGGCGACACCGGAAACGCTTCTGGCAGACAATGTGGTTAAGGAAGTAGCAGCTGGGATGCAAGTCAGCTCCAAAGACATTGTTAAAAATACAGTGGTGAAATTGCCAAAACCAGAAGGACCACAATTTATTTCGGTAGTCTATAGGGATAAGAATAAGGAAATTTCTGCAACCATCGTCCAAATGCTGATGGAGAAAATGGTGGAACAGAGCCGTTTTATCAACACAGCACAACTAAGACGGATTATTGAAGCGATAGAAGAACGTTTGCCTAAGGCGGAGCAGGAACTAAGGGAAGCGGAACAAAAACTGGAACAGTATGACCGTGTACAAGGACCAGCTTTATTTGCTGCTCAAGATGGGACGTTAGTGGGTGGGATTACTGGTAGCCAACAACAACAACGTAGTCTTGAGATACAGCTAGAGGGGGTTGAGGCTCAATATTCTAGCTTAATCGAACGGCTAGGTTTGACCCCTGACCAAGCTTATACGTCTTCTGCCCTTAGTGCTGACCCGATCATTGCTAGTCTGCGAGCTCAGATTCTGGATACTGAGACACAGATGGAACTGCTAAAGGGGCAGTTGCGTCCGCAACATCCAACTATGATTGAGTTGC
Organism: Moorena sp. SIO3H5; assembly: GCF_010692395.1. Taxonomy (GTDB): domain Bacteria; phylum Cyanobacteriota; class Cyanobacteriia; order Cyanobacteriales; family Coleofasciculaceae; genus Moorena. The sequence goes on along the minus strand of NZ_JAAHHS010000025.1, from coordinate 28,568 downwards.
GCAAACAGCAACAGACTTACGAGACTTTACTTCAAGAACGTGCTGGTGAAGTTCTCGGTGGTAATGGGTTTACCTCTCCATTGCCCAGTCAAATCCGCCAAGACAGTACCCTCGACCCGGCACGGCAGGCACTGGCTAATCAGCTGGTAGCTCTGCAAACCCAGCGGGAATCACTTCAACGGCAGTTGGTAGCTACCGAAAAAACGGAACAGGAACTAAGACAGCAATATCAGCAGCTGCCCAATAAGCAGCTGGAGCGAGGGCGACTGGCTCAGCAAGTGGCTTTTAAGCAGGAATTTTACAATCGGTTGCAGGCGGCATTAGCAGATACCAAAATAGCTGAGGCGGAGACTGAGAGTAGTCTTGCGATCGCTGGGATTGCAGAACCGAGAGCACTTCAGGCCCAGACAGCAAGTAATCCGATCGTTACTTTGGCAATAGGTGGTGTAATCGGTATTGTTGTAGGTGCTGGTGTGATTCTGCTGCTATCAACCCTGGATAATACTTTATACACGCCAGAGGATGTTAAGCCCATACTTCGGGACAATGGTGTGCCATTATTGGGGGATTTACCGACAATCGGTATCAAGTCCTACCGGGGTGAAGCTGCTATAATAACTCGACCAGAGGCTTTGGAGTTGGAGTTCTACGAACGGTTCCGCACTAATCTTCGTCTGCGGGAGGAACCTGCGGTAAAAGTGGTGTTGGTGACTAGTACGGCAGGGAATGAAGGAAAGACGATCGTGGCTTACAATTTAGCGATCGCATCTGCCCAGGCCGGTATGCGTACTCTGTTGGTAGAAGGGGATTTGCGATCGCATTCTGTCGCTCAATCTCAAGAAGTGATTCACCTAATGGACGCGCCACTGGAACCTTTGCGCTTCTATGGCTCTAAGAGTGAATGTATTCATTTAGCCCAAGATTTTGAAAATCTCTATATTCTCCCTAGTCTCGGTCCCCAGCGCAAAGCTGCGGGAATCCTAGAATCGAGTGAAATGAAGCATTTGCTGGAAGATGCTCGTGGTCGCTTTGATTTTGTTGTGGTTGATTCTCCTAGTCTGTCCCGTTGTAATGATGCCCTATTACTACAACCATTTACTGATGGGATTGTGTTAGTTACTCGACCAGGCTATACCCAGGGAAGTATTTTATCTCAGGTAATCGAAGAGTTAGATGAAAACGAGGTACTGTTGGGAGCAGTTATCAACGATATCAAGCAGCTACAACCTCCTGTTCCTGTGGATACTGGCAGGGGGTATTCAGCGGTAGATACTCCTGTGGATCAAACCCCAGCAAAGAACCATAAAGTTACTAGTGGAGTAGGGAGATAGGGAATAGGGAAAGAGAGGGAAGTGTGGGAGGTGTGGGAAGTGTGGGGAGATGGGGAGATAGGGAGTAGGGAATAGGGAAAGAGAGGGAAGTGTGGGAGGTGTGGGGAGATGGGGAGATGGGGAAATGGGGAGATGGGGAGATGGGGAGTCACAGGTTTTAGGGAGTCGGGAGTCGGGAGTCGGGAACAAAATTCTCTCAATTAATTTAGCATTGCTTAAGAACGGCGATAATTATCCAGAATTCTTGATTTAGTAATACTAAAGTAGTGGGCTTTTTTTGCTTGTAACTGATAGACTTGAAGCACATCATAACGTGGTTAATCTATCAGCTTATGGGTTTATCTAAGGTAACATTAATCGTGACTCAGAGGGAGCGGTTTAGTTTAACAAAGCCTTCCTTAGACAGTATTATTGCTGATTATTCTTCTTATCCTTTTGAGCTAATCTATGTAGATGGCAATGCTCCATCATCTGTGCATGAGTATCTGCAACAGCAGGCAGATAAACATGAATTCATGACTTTGATCCATCGGGGACGCTATTTGAGATCAAATGTTGCTCGTAACATAGCTCTACCGTTTGTTAAGGATGCGGATTACATTGTTTTTATTGACAATGATGTGATTGTAGAGCCTGGTTGGTTAAAAGGTTTGGTTGAGTGTGCTGAACAAGAGCAAGCTGGTATCGTTGCTCCCCTAATTTTACAAGGGCAACCAGGGTCCCCTGATATTGAGGTACATGTTGCTGGGATTAAAACCAAGTTTCACCAAAGAAAGCATGGTAAAAAGTGGTTTGAGCAAAAGCAGTTGCTCTACGCTACTAAATTACGGGATGTTGAGCAGGATTTACATCGTACCCCAGTAGATTCTATTGAGTTTCATTGTATCCTAGCTCGTCATTCTCTGATCAAGTCTATTGAACTCGATGAAGTCTTTGATAGCTTGGCAAGTCATACCGATTTATGTATGCAGGCAACGAATTTAGGAGAGAAAATTTTCCTGGAACCAAACTCTAGAATCACTTTCCTCAATCCTCGACAGATCACTCGGTTTGACCAGGATGATGTGCCATTTTATGTATTTAAATGGAATGAACAGTCTGTACGAGATGTGTTCTCTCGTCAAGTCAAAAAGTGGAATTTGGCAAAAGATGATCCTTCAATGTGGTCGATTTGGAGGTGGGTGATTGAGAATCGTCAACTCCCGGCTAAGTGGTCAACTCAAGAAGGTAGTTTCGAGAGAAAGTTATTGGATTTCTGTCAGCGTCGCTGGTGCCCAAGTTGGCTGCGCACACTGTTAGAATCCTATGTGATTAAGCGCGCATTTCCTGAGACTGGGATTGCTGACAATTTAGTGGAAAATATAAGTAGTAAACCTTCGGTGACTGTTTAGGGAAAAGGGAATAGGGAATAGGGAACAGGGAGTAGGGAGTAGGGAGTAGGGAGTAGGGAGTAGGGAGTAGGGAACAGGGAGTAGAGATCCCCCCTAGCCCCCCTTAATAAGGGGGGGATATGATTACCTTAAAACCCTCTTTACTATTGCTAGGATGTCTATTGCCTATTGCCTTAATCATTTGTGTTCAAAACTATCCGATTTGGTAGAGATTTTATTGATGCAGTCTCTACTTTTTTTTGATTAGTAAATCTGGGTTAAGTGATTCATCCTATGGTGGGCAGTGCCTATCAATCCAATGGCAAGGTTTGGAATCTGTGTGATCCACTGCCCACCCTACATTGACTGACTATGAGATGCACTATAGCCGATTCCTAATATCCAAAAACTTCAACTGTCGATAAAGCATAGAAATCATGGGCAAATCAACTCCTGCTTTCTTTGCCATCCCCAAAGGATTGCCGACAATTGCCTCAACTTCCAAGGGTCTTTTTCCATCAAAATCCAGTTTCATGCTGGTTAAATAAGGTTTCATGTTTTCGGTATGGTCGAGCATTTTTTGGATAAAGCGATCGCTTATTATCCGCGCACAACTCTTTGCCCCTGCTAGCACTTCCTGCATTATTTGTTCTGCTAGAAGCCGCGTATCGGCATTGGCCATGATTTCATCTGTTCTGGCATTTAAAATTACGGAAAGACTATTATAAGGAATATTCCAAACTAACTTCTTCCACCTAGCTAAGAGCAAATCTTCGTTCAACTCAATAGGAATTCCTGCGGTTTCAAAATCCCTAGCGATTTCGCTCATTTGTTCTGTAATGCCAGCCGCTTGATAGTTAGCCGCATATTGCCCTAGGATAATACTACCATAGTCGATGTGGTTAATCTGGCCTTGCCCTACTTTATTAGAACAAATAACACACAACCCACTGATTAGGGTATTATTTTCTATGATGTTGGCAATTTCTGGTTCGAAATTGATACCGTTTTGTAAGAGCAATACTATGGTATTTTTGTTTATTAATGGCGGTAATAGGTCTGCCAAAACATGATTTTGCGTTGCTTTTAATGCCACTACAATCACATCGCAATTGGGCATTTTTTTAACATCGTTATAGGCATCGACTTCCGGCAGAGTAAAATCACCATCTACTGATTTGATAATTAAACCGTTTTCCGCGACATGGTGGTAGTCGCTACGGAGTAAAAAGCTGACTTTATGACCGGCTTTTTGCAGTTTGGCACCGTAGAATCCGCCAATAGCTCCGGTGCCGATAATTCCATAAGTTCGATTTGACATTTTGAGAAGATGGCTCTGCTAGGGTGGCAAATTAGTTAGACAAGAAGAGGAGATGCTGATTATCAGAATACTGATTATTATAGCTATGCCAACTCTGACGGTGCGTTACGGGACGATGCTGTTGGCGAAATATTTCGTGAACATTCCAAGAAGCCCCATCAGCCCTCACCCCCAGCCCCTCTCCCAACCTTGGGAGAGGGGAGCAGATTACGGAAGAATAAGGGTTTCACGAATTCGCCAGCAGCATCCGTCCCTAACACACCCTACGAGGCTCTGTTCCCTGTTCCCTGTTCCCTGTTCCCTGTTCCCTGTTCCCGACTGCCTATCGACCTTTATCTAAGTCAGCATAAATGACAATTTCTATACCTAAGATTAGCAATAGGATAAACTCAACAGCGCAGATGAAATGAACTATCCAGGGGAGAGTAGTTCCAGAAAACCAGAAGGTAAATAATGCGAGTAAACCTGAGCAAACAAAGGTAATTTCGTCAATAATTAATTGCTCTATTTTTCGTCTTTCTCGGCGTCGATCGCTTCTATGAGCAATTTCCCAGCCAAAGATAGACTCAAGGTCGGGATGGCCGGTGTGGGCTTTGATTTTTTCAGTTAGAGTTAGGCGGAGATATTTGCCAATGGCGGAAATTTTTTCATCGTTGACTAAGTAAGTCCATCCTAGAATCAGACAAACCCAAGGAATAACTAGAAGGGCATAGGAATTAGTTTTATTGGAGAGGGCGAAGGAGAGAACGCCACCAAAGATTCCTAGGGTTATATAAATCATCTGGTCTCGGAAGCCAATACGCTGGGCTTGCTCTTCTTTCAATTTTTCGTATTCGAGCATAAATACTTGGAGTATCTGTTGGTCGTCCATAGCCCTTTCGTTGCTGAATGCTTACCTGTCATCTTTTTTATCTCATTTATACAGCAGTTTTCATATTAATCAAGTACACAGATCGATTTTTTGCCTGCTCCCTGCTCCCTATAAGTAGGACAAAGGCTATATCTAAAGAAATCATCTAAAATAAGGGAAATCAATTCAAGTAACAGGTTTAAGGTATGTCTTGTGCGGTTATCCTCACAGCAATTCCGAGTGAATACATGGCAGTACGTGCTCATCTCACTGACTTGAAGGAGGAGATGCACCCCCAAGGGACTATTTATGAGAGGGGGAAATTTTCTAGTCATGGTCAGGAGTGGGAGGTGGGTATTGTGGAGACAGGTGCAGGAAATTCCCCCGCAGCGGTGGAAGCAGAAAGGGCGATCGCTTATTTTAATCCTGATGTGATTCTGTTTGTGGGGGTAGCTGGAGGCATTAAGGATGTCAAACTGGGGGATGTGGTAGCTGCTACTAAGGTTTATGGTTATGAGTCTGGTAAGGTAGCCGAGACCTTTAGACCTAGACCGGATGTAGGTATTTCAACTTATAAGATGATTCAACGGGCAAGGGCTGAAGCTAAAAAAACAGACTGGTTAGCTAGAGTTTCTTCTTCAGCAAGCCCTAAGGTATTTGTTGCTCCTATTGCTGCGGGAGAAAAGGTAGTTGCGAATAAGGAGTCAGATTTGTTTAAGTTTCTTCAGCATAATTATGGTGATGCTTTAGCTGTGGAAATGGAAGGGCGTGGTATTTTACAAGCTGCCCATGCTAATCAACAGGTTTCAGCGTTAATTATTCGGGGTATTTCTGATTTAATTGATGGGAAGAGTGAAGCAGATGAAGGGGGGTATCAAGAAATAGCTGCTGGTCATGCTAGTGCTTTTGCGTTTGAGGTTTTGGGCAAGCTTGAGTTAAATTCACCAGCTCAGACACTTACTACTACAGAACCTATAAACAAGACGAAAACCCCTAAGTTTTTTGCTTATGATGAGGCTTGGGTAGGTCGTAAAAGTCTAATCAATGACTTAACGAATAAACTTAAAGGGTCATGTCGCTTGTTGATTTTAGTAGGGATTACAGGAATTGGTAAAACCGCTTTAGGGGAAAGATTAGCCGTTGAACTAGAAGATTGGTTTGAAGATTGGAATTCTTATCTCCAAGAAAATTTTGATAATGAGGAACAAACTGCTGATTTTGGGAGTGTGGCTGCCAGATTACTAGAAAAATGTGGTGAAGTAGTGACTCCTGATGACCGTAAGGACACTCAACGCTTAATGTATCGTTTGGTAAGGCATTTACAAGAGAATCGTTATTTAATTCAAATTGATTCTTTAGAAAGAATTTTACAGGGGAATGAAGAAGAAGGATGGAGTGATTTTATAGATGAGTTCTGGGTGAAGTTCTTTCAAACTTGGTTAAATGTTGATACTTGTGAAAGTTGTTTTATTTTAACGTCACAGGATTTACCAGCACAAATTCCGATTATCGGGACTCGTTCTCAAAATTTTTGGTATTGTCAAGCTTTAAGCGGATTAGATGAACCGGAACAGTTAGCCTTATTTGGTAAGACCGGATTAGATGTTACTGAAGAAGCAGAAGGTAAACCTTATTTAGAACGTATTGGACGAGCTTATGAAGGTCATCCTTTAGCTTTACGGGTAATAGCTGGTGAAATTGTTACTCGTCCTTTTTATGGCAATGTTATAGGATATTGGAATAAGTATGGAAAGGAAGTAGAAGAAGTTGAAAAAGCCATTGAAGAAGCAAAAACTAAAGGAATTACCGCATCTGCAGATGATCAGTTTAATTTACATAAATACACTCGCCAATTACGCCGCAATGTAAAAGTTAGACTTGAGAAGGCGTTTAATCGGCTAAAAGAGGGAGTTCGTGAAGCTTATTTATTGTTGTGTGAGTCTTCTGTTTATCGCTGTGAAGTACCAGAAGATTTTTGGTTAAGTCATTTAGAAGATTGGGATATTGATGAAGATGCTCAACAAAGGGCTTTGGATGCGTTGAGAGATCGTTATTTAGTTGAGGAAAGTGTTGATGACAATAATGAATATTTATTAAGGCAACATAATTTGATTAGGGCAGTTTCACTTGAACACTTAAGAAAACTATGAGCAAGAATATTGAAAACTTAAAAAAATCTCATAAATCTGGTTTTCAGCTATTAGATATTTCAATTAATAGAATTCATGTAAAACAGCTAATAGCTGGAATTGATCGTATTTTAATGAAACAAAATAATTCTAATCTTTATCCTTGGAAAAAAGCTCATTACAAAGCAATCAAAAACTGGCTGTTGAAATATAAACCAGTAGGTAATAATCCATCAAATTTAGAAAAAGTAACGGGATATATAGAAGCTTTATATCATATATGTCAAGTTGAAGATTGGGATAAAGTTAAGAAAATTTTATCTATTGATATTAATGCTAATCAGAATTTTAGTAATTATAAATTTCATTACCAACTGGGAGTTTGGGGACTTTATAAACAACAAATTAGTATTTATAGTAGTTTGCTAGGAAAGATAGATGATAAATGGAATTGCCGGTTTTTAGAAGGTCTTGGTAATGCTTATGATGCTTTAGGAAATTACGACAAAGCAATTAATTATCGTCAGCAATGGAGACAACTTGCACAGGACATTAAAGATAAAAAAGAAGAAGGAAAAGCCTTATGTAGTTTAGGTATTAATTTAGATGATTTTCCAGGCGATTTAGTTTTAGCTGCTCTTATTGATTCAAAGAAAGTAAAGTTAATTAAACATATTCCACAAAAAAGTCAGTATCGAGCAGTTATTAATTGGGTGACAAAATATCAAGCTAATCAAGAGACTTCCGATCTTGCTAAATTGAAAGGGTTGCTAGAAGCTTTTTTTCATTTATGCGAGGTAGAAGCATGGTTAGAAGCTAAGGCAATAATGCTAATTCGTATAAATACACCCACAAATGAAGAGTTACATGAACAATTACAAACTTGGGGTTTTTATGAAGAAACGATTGGTTTATATCAGAGGCTTTTGGGAAAATTAGATGCTCGATGGGAAGCAACTTCTTTAACAGGCATTGGTAAAATATCTAATGCTATAGGCGATTTTAATCAAGCTATTCACTACTTTAAAAATTCCCAAAATATTACTAAACAAATAGGAGATCTACAATCAGAAAGAAATGCATTAAGTAATTTAGGAAAAACTTATCACTTTCTAGGTAATGACTCTAATGCACTTCAAGCTCATCTTGAGAGTTTAAGCATTGCCAAAAAAATTGGAGATCGAATAGGTGAAGGCTTGGTTATGAGTGATTTAGGTGTTACTTATAGTGCTATTGAAGATAATAAAAAAGCACTTTTTTATCTTGAAAAAAGTTTACATATTGCACAGTCAAATGATAATAAAATTGGACAAGCAATGGCATTAGAAGGTTTAGCAATTTTCTATCTTCAACAAAATGATTATGAGCATACAGTTGAATATTCACAACAACAGTTAACTATTGCTCGTGAGATTGGCTACCGTCAAAGTGAAGCAACTTCTCTTCGTAACTTGGGAAAAGCTCAAACTTACTTTTTGGAACATTCAAAAGCCTGTCAAACTCTAGAATCAGCCCTAAAAATTTGTCAAGAAATTAATGATAGGTATAATGAAGCTATTTGTTTTTATTATTTAGCTCAATTTTTTTATGACTATGGCTACTTTGAAAAAGCAAAATCATTATTTTCAAAAGTTTTAAGATTATCTCAATGGCTAAATATTCCTTGTCCTGAAAAATGTTTAGAATTACTAAAATTAATAAAATGAATAATCAACTAGAGGTAGATAATAAAGAAAAAAATGCTTCAGACCAGGTCAAACTTGTACCTTATGGTGAGTCAATTTTGAAAAACATTGATATTGATTCAGCTAAGGTAAAATTAATCAAACCGCGTAGTAAAAGAAGTCAGTATCGAGCAATTATAAATTGGCTGACGAAATATCAGCCTAATGGAGATGCTTCTAATTTAGAGAAAGTCAAAGGATTATTAGAAACGTTTTACCATTTGTGTGAATTAGAAGATTATCAAAGAGCAAGTAACATTCTTTTTATTAGCCTTAATACGTCTCCTCATAAGGAGTTATATAACCAACTGTACCATTGGAGTTACTATCGAGAACTGGTTAATTTGTATAGCAAACTTCTTGGCAACTTAAATTCTAGTTTAGATACTTTTTGTTTTGATGGTTTAGGCAATGTCTACAATGAACTTTGCAACTATCACGAAGCGATTCATTGCCATGAGCAAGTTTTGACCAATGTACGAGAAGTTGACTACTGGCAATGGGAAGCAAATGCTTTGATTAATTTGGGTAATAGTCACATTTCGCTAGGAGACTATTCCCGTGCTATTTCATATTTTGAGCAATCTTTGTGTATTACACAAAAAACTGAAGAATTGGTTAGTAAATACGGTGCGTTAGTTGGTTTAGGTAATATCTATAATTCACTGGGAAATTACACTCGTGCTATTACATATTTTAAGCAGTGTTTATCCATTATACAAGAAATAGGAGATAGAGAAGAAGCAACAGAAGCACTGAATGGTTTAGGTATAGCCTACTATTCACTAGGAAATTACCATCGTGCGATTTTGTATTTCGAGCAGTGTTTGACAATTACACAGAAACTTGATGAACGTGCCGGGGAAGAAACGGCTTTATGTAATTTGGGAAATGTTTATCATTCATTGGGAGACTATTCTAAAGCCATTTCATACTTCGAGCAAAATTTGACTATTGCACGGGAAATTAGCGATCGCCAAGGAGAAGCAGCAGCACTTAGTGGTTTAGGCATTGCCTACTTTGCTCTAGGGGAGAGTAATCAAGGGATTAAATATCAACAACAGAGTCTAAACATTGCGCGGAAAATTGGAGATCCTGCTGGAGAAGCTACAACACTAGGTAATCTGGGTAATGTTTATCTTCATCTAAGAGAAAATCATCGAGCCATTGATTATTATGAGCAGGAGTTGGCTATTGCCCAGACTATTGGTAATCAGCAGTTGGTAGGAAAAGCTCTAGGAGGTCTAGGTAATGCTTACTGTTCTCTAGGAAAGAATGACCAAGCCATTGATTATCTCCAGCAGTGGTTAGCAAGTGCAAAAGCTATTGGCGATCTTGCTGGAGAAGGAGCCGCCTTGGTTAGTCTTGGTCTTACTTATTATTCTTTGGGAAACTATACCCAAGCCATTTCATACTTTGAGAAAGATTTAGCTATTACACAAACCATAGGCGATCGAAGAGGAGAATCGGATGCACTGTTTAATCTAGGCTCTGCATACTATGCCCAAGAAAACTATCAACAGGCAATTGAATACCATAAACAGCGTTTGTTTCTTACTAAAGAAATTAGCGATCAACAGGGGGAATATAAGTCGTTGAGCAATATTGGGAATGCTTACTATAAGCTAGAAGATTATCACCAAGCTCTTAAATCTTATAAGCAAAGTTTAGTTATTGGTAAAGAAATTGGGGAACCGAACAACCTTGATACAGTACTGAACAATATAGGTAATGCTTATTATAAGTTAGGAGATTATCGCCAAGCTCTTAAATCTTATCAGCAAAGTTTAACTATAGTCAATAAATTTTGTAATCTTCAGCAAGAAGCTTCAATACTTGGTAATTTAGGTTCAACTCTCATCAAACTGGAACAGAATTTAAAAGGCTTAAATTTTTTGTATAAAACTCTAGAAATTTTTAGAAAAATTGATGATATATATCATGAAGCTATCACTCTTTATAATTTGGCAGAAGTTCACCAAAAATTAGGTAATTATCATCTTGCTCATGAATATTGTAATCAAGCTTTAGCGATCGCCACAGAATTAGAACTTCCTTTAGTCCAAGAATGTCAAGAATTAATCAAAAAAATAAAGAGTAATGACAAATAACGAAGCTAATCCAAACACTATAAAACAAGAAACTTCTCAAATAGAACTCTTACCATCTGGTAAATCAATTTTAGAGCACTTATCAATTGATCCATCGACTATCAAATCTATCAAAACTCGATGGAAACGTACTCAGTACAGAGCGGTTATTAACTGGCTAACCAAATATCAAGCATTACCTGAAGCTTCTAATTTAGATAAAGTTAAAGGGTTATTAGAGGCGTTTTTTCATCTGTGTGAAGTAGAAGATTGGAAGCGAGCTAACAAAATTATTTTTACTTCTATTAATACTTCTACTAATCAAGAATTGCACGCTCAACTTGATACCTGGGGTTACTATGGTCAACAATTTAACCTATACATTAGAGTTTTAGGCAAGTTAAATCCTGACTTGGATATTATTTTTTGTAATTGTATAGGAAATACTTACTATTTTCGAGCAGATTATGACCAAGCCATTGATTACTATCAGCAAGCGTTGGCGTTAGCACTGGAAATTGGCGACAGACAGAGAGAAGGTGAGGCATTGGGAAATTTGGGAAATGTCTACAGTTTATTAGGAATCTATGACAAAGCCTTTGATTATCAACAGCAGAGTTTGACAGTCGCACGAGAGATTAATGATCTAAAAGGAGAAGCTGAGACTATAAGAGATTTGGGTAGTGTCTGCTATTTTCGAGGAGATTATAACCAAGCTATTGATTACTATCAGCAAGCCTTGGTGTTGATACAGAAGATTGAAAACAGAGAAATAGAAAGTGAAATACTGGTAAATTTAGGCAGTTCTTACTATTTGATGCAAGATTATGAGCAAGCCATTGATTACTATAACCAGGCTTTAAGGTTAGTACAAGAAATTGGTTACAGGCGAGGAAAAGGTTCAGTATTAGGCAACCTTGGCAATGTTTACTATTCCCAAAAATATTTTGAACAAGCTATTAATTATTATCAACAAAGTTTAGTTATTGCACGAGAAATTGGAAACCAGGAAGGAGAAGCAATAGCCTTGGGAGGATTGGGTCTTGCCTATGATTTTATAGGAGAATACAAACAAGCAAGTAATTACCATGAGCAGGATTTAGCTATAGCACGTAAAATTGGTAGCAGATGGGGAGAATGTGGCGCTCTATGCAATTTAGGTAGTACCTACTATTACCTAAAAAACTATGACAAAGCTATTGATTATTTCAGGCAGAGTTTGATAATTGCACAAGAGATAAATCATCAGGAGTTTAAAGGTAAGGCTTTGAAGGGTTTGGAGAATTTGGATAGTTTTTACCATTCTCTAGGGCAATATTACCATTCCATCGGAAACTATCAAAAGGCTATTAATTGCTATAAATATAATTTGCTTATTGCAAGAGAGACAGGCTATAAAAAGGGAGAATTCGTAGCTTATGGCTCTCTTGGAGTTGCCTACGATTCTTTAAGAAATTATGACGAGGCCATTGAATATTTTTCGCAGAGTTTGCTTATGGCTAGGGAAATTGGCGACCGACAGGGAGAAAGCTCTGCATTAAGCGGTCTCGGACTTGTCTACGATTCCCTGGGAAATTACGGACGAGTAACTGAATACCTTAAGCAAAGTTTGATTATTGCAGAAGAAAGTGACTACCGAAAGGGAAAAATGACAGCACTAAGCGGTCTAGGTTGTGCCTATAGTTCACTAGGAGACTATATCCAAGCCGTTGATTACTATCAGCAATATCTAGTTATTGCACAGGAGATGGGAGATAACTGGAGAGAAGGAGCAGTGTTGTGTAATTTGGGAGAAAGTTTAATAAAACTTGAGCAGTATTCAGAAGCTTTGGAAAATTTCAAAAAAGGGCTAGAGATTTTTATAAATATTGGCGATCCTTCTGCCCAAGCCGAAGTTCTCAATAACTTAGCTAAAGTACATCAAAAATTAGGTAATTATCATTTGGCTAATGACTATTGCACTCAAGCTTTAGCGATCGCTACAGAATTACAACTTCCTTTAGCACAAGAATGTCAAGACTTAATGAAACAATTACCAAATAATGATTAACCATGTCACTAATTTACCCACTGTAAATAAACAAGCCCTCCAAAAAGAACTCTTACCCTTTGTGATTCAGTTCTGAAACAACTAAGTAGGTGGGCATAAATAAACGTTAAAAATCAAAATACTAAAATGAAGCTGAAAGCCTTTATTAAAGGGGTTTTCAGCATTTTGAATCTCAATCGCTATTTTACGGATAATTAAGCCCATCTACTTAGGAATTGACCCATCTACACTAAAATCTATTACTCCCGGAAGCACATTCACCTGAGCAGAGACTCCCCAAGCATTTGTTAGTTCAGTTATCCTGATTGCAGAAAATCCAAATACTGCGATCGCTTATTCATCTCTATTTTAGCCCTCTATCAAGGTTAACTCAGTACGATTGTAATGGCTATAAATAAGTAAGCTCTAAAAGAGCGATCGCATTTTTTTTATACCACCTCTCACTAGATCACGATATCACCAAAACCCAAAAAAGTTCTCATATCTCTTGACCATACTCCCTGTTACCTACTCCCTACACACTTGTTACAAATATTTTCAAAATATGCTACAATTAAAGATTATTTGTGCTATTATAAAAGAGTGGTTGGTAAAACATCCGCGTCAATAGCTAGCCCGGGAAACGTGCAAATCTGCGGGCTAGCTTTGGCTCCCCTATGAAAGGAGATACTTTTATTATGACTTATTCTGAACGCCTTCATCCATGGGTGATCATGCGGCTATTACCCGAAATGCAGCGAGTCGTTGTTGGTCGGTTCCGCAATCGCTCTGATGCCGAGGGTCATTTGAAAGCTCTTAAACGGTTGATGCCGGATGCTAAGTTTGTGATTGTTTTTGATGTCGCTAATAATCCGGTGGAGGAGGAATCCTAGGGTTTTACTTTAGGCAATAGGCAATAGGCATGCTAGCAATAGGGTACTGGGATATATCGCATTTTCATTTGAGATGTAAAATCCGATTCCCGATTCCCGATTCCCGATTCCCTACTCTTCCAACGTTATTACAACTTTACCTCTCGCGTGTCCTTGTTCAAGATATCTGATAGCTTCAGGGACTTCACTTAAACTGTATCGTCTATCGATAACAGGTGCTATTTTGCCGGTTTCAAGAAGCTCCTTGATAAACACCAAATCTTTCTTGTTTGGTTCCATAAACAGGGACACGATTTTATTACTTCCGGTCATGGAAATCCATGAGCCTAGGAACATAAGTTGGAAAAGTTGAGCTGTGGAACCTCCGACAAAGACATAAATTCCGTTGGGAGTTAATATACCCTTGTAATCCAATATGGAACGATAAGCGGCAGCATCAAGAATTAGGTCATAATGCTGGCCATTTTTGGTGACATCTTCTTTAGTGTAATCAATCACATGGTCTGCACCAATGGAGCGCACCATGTCTAAATTCCTGGTACTACACACCCCAGTCACTTCGGCTCCGAAGGATTTGGCAATCTGGACGGCAAAGGTACCCACACCACCAGAGGCACCATTAATCAAAACCTTTTGCCCTGGCTGAATCTGTCCTTGGTCTCGAAGACCTTGCAGGGCGGTCAGTGCTGCTGCCGGTACTGCTGCCACTTCCTCGAAGGTGATACTGGCGGGTTTCAAGACTAATGCATTTTCCTTAGCACATACATACTCGGCAAAACCCCCAAAACCACCCTCCGATAAGTTCCCGAATACTTCATCACCTGGCTGAAACTGCTCTACGTTTTTGCCAACGGCTTCAACTCGCCCTGCTATGTCTGCTCCCAGTATCTGGTTTTTTGGTTTTACTAGCCCAAAGCCCATCATGCGGATCAAGAAGGGTTTTCCTCTGAGTAAATGCCAGTCACCTGCATTGGCGGATGCGCTATGAATTTTTACTAATACTTCATCCTCCTTTGGGATGGGTTTTTCTATTTCTTTGAGCTGCAGAACATCGGGTGATCCGTATTGTGTGTAGAGAATTGCTTTCATAAGTATTTCGGTTAATCGTTTTTATTAGTTATAGCGGTTCTCAATTGGCTAAGGTACAAAGTTCTGGGTTTTAGGGAGCAGGGAGCAGGGAGTAGCGATCACAGAGCAGGTAAGACAGAAGTTGGATTGCTACTGTATCGCGTATAATAACATTGACCTCAAACCTTATATAATATTTGGAAGGCTCATATCGTCCCCTCAGGGGGCTCTCATATCAACATTAGCTATGTCAAGTACCCTCTTGAATTCTTATGAGACAAATACGACACTTTACGAAGTGTCACATAGGAAATTGTCCTGGTTTTTAAGAGGTTATAGGGTAATTAGAGAGAAAATTCCGTGCAAAAAGACTTTGGTAAATCCGTAATGCTGCAGTAGTGGTTCTGCCTTTAGTTGATATAATCTTTTTTATTAATTAGTTAATGAATACGCTTTCTTATGAAAATCAGCCATGGCTATCACTATTTATTTTTGATGATTCCATTCGCCATTGTTGGTCTTTTTTTATTGCCGACGCTGTCAGAAAGGGTAAAGGGAAAAAACTTTTGCGAGGTTCCGAGTGAGAAACCATTTCCCATTTCCATCAGTGTACAGCCCAATGATTCTATCTATCGCGAAATATTTGGAGAGCGGAACTGTTCACCGCACAGGCTAATCTTAAGATTCCCTGCAAATGCCATAATAAAAAGCCAAGGCGAAAATAGCTTTAAAAATCAGCGACATACTCCCAAAATTTCAACAATACTTACTTTTTCTCATCAACCTGAAACTTTTTACATAAGACGTATAGATCAGCTTAAAGATGGTCTGCATTTCAGTGCTAAAGATAGTTGTTCTGCTGCTAAATGGTCTAGTGAGCAAGAGCAAGCAATTCTTCATGTAAGCATAGAAAGGAATTTGCTAATTAATGATCCAGATATTAAAGGTATTATTTTTATAGTGTCTCTTCCAGCTGAGATGAGAGAAACTAAACCGAAGATTTTAATTCATAGGTATACCTGGGATAGAGCGGGAGCTCAAGAGATTTTTCAACTTAGAGAATATCCAAATTTTGCGGTAGCTTTGAAAGAAAATGATAAATATAAAAATAATCAAATTTATGATTTTACTAGCGGGGACAAAGTCAGCAAAAATCTTTCAAGTGAACTAGTTAAATTGGTAGATCAAGGTGGTGTATATATAGAAAAATATGTTGTTAATGGTAAGCTTTCAGATTTTCAAGGTAAAAAAGATAAGTATGACCCCGATCAACTTCCTTCTAGTTGTGCTATACCAAAGGATTGGACTTCATAATAAAAATTGTAAAAAATATACAGATTTGTTTTATGCATCATGAATGATAGTAGGCCAGAAAGCCAGGAAATTTATAATCCAAAAATAGTAAACAAGCCGGAGTATCGCGAACAACTTGAAGATAGATATCGCAATCAAGAACAAACAAACTTTTTTTGGATTTGTTCATTGACAGGAATTTTACTAATTTCTAGCATATCTCAGTTTGCCATACTAGACTATGCTTTAGAAATTATATTTTATCTAGACAGCTATGAACAAGTATTTAATATTCCTATTAAAACTTTAATTAGCTTGCTAGTCACAGGATTTTTGCCTATTGCTTCAATAATAGATGCGTCTAAAATACTACTAGAAAGATTAAAAATTTCTGTTTTCGGTATTATAGTAATACCTTGGATATGGGTTTTATTTTTAGCAGATATCTATTTGACCTTCACCGCTCTTTTCAATGTTAGTCAAGCAGTTGATAAAAATAGCTTTATACCCGTTACAGCTTTTGTCATAGCAGCAGTATTGTCTACTTCTTCTTTATGGATAAGTCAAGCAATAGTTAGAAACTTCTATAAATGGAAAAAAGCAAGAATTGATATAAAAACAGTTAGTTTATATGGTATTGATCCTCAACCTTTGTATAAAGATGCAGAGCAAATCAAGCTAAGTGAAGAAAAGGAAGCGGCAAAGCAAGAAGCTGAAGAAGCTAGACAAAAACTTAATAAAGAAAAAGCTAGATACGAGGATCAACTGAAATATCAAAAAGCAGAACATACTCAAAAAGTTCAAAAGCTTGAGGGTAGACTTGAATCTTATAAAGAATACTCAGATTCTGTGAGTAAGTTAAAGACAAAATTTAATAAAGTAAAAAAAACGATTGTAGATTTTGCTAATCAAAGTAAAAGTTTTTTAAGCAGTTTTGAAAAAATATCTACTCTAGATGAGTCGGTTAAAGAACTTAGCTTTCCTTCACCTCCTAAAGTAGATATCAGTTCAGATACCCAGGATAACGTCATCGAAAAACCTACATATTATTGGGTTTGGGAAAACTCTGACAAATCAGAACTACCATCAAAATTATCTCCTGTCGGGCATGTTATTTTACAAGCCATACAAGAACAAAAGTTGCCACGACCTCGTGTGAGGCAATACTCACCAATAGAGGGTTTGTCAAAATGCTTAGTGCTAGATTTTGATGATTATGGTGTTGTTGTCTATTGCCGAGATGAAGAATTAAAAGAAGAAGGGTCACAATGGACTACTGAAGATGATATTAATTTTAAGTCCAAGCTAAATGATCAGCAAAGCAGCATGGGGATACATACTTTGGTATTCAGTTCCCAGGAAATAATGAGTCATCCGTCAAAAATATCAGAACAGATAAAAAATGCTATTGATAGCAGAATTTATCATGGGTTTTAATAGCTATGAAAATCAGTATATATATTAAAATTAAACAAAAAAAGGTTCCTGATCCAGAACCATTTGAGAAGTCATACTTGTATGAAGGTCACCTTGGCAGTGTAATAGTTTATGGCAACATAAACCAACCGGAAATAAAGCTAGTGTCTCCTGGAGAATCATCATTACCTTTGGATTCAAAATACTGGTTTTTTATCAGTATTTATTGGTCAAGGATAAATGGATTCAAATTCACTCAGTACACCGATCCAGAAATTACTACTTCTCTTAGTTCTACTACAGGCAAACAAATTACTAATTCTCTTATCTCTACTACAGGCAAAATAAAAGGTGGAGATATAATAAAAATCAATAAAAATTTAGTAAATATAACATTTAAAGTCGAGGTAAATCAAGAAGACTTAGGTAATATAGACTCAAAAGTATTTCTTGAAAAGTGTAGTCAATTTGGAATCAGAGTAGTAGATACTAAGTTT
Source organism: Moorena sp. SIO3H5 (assembly GCF_010692395.1). Taxonomy (GTDB): domain Bacteria; phylum Cyanobacteriota; class Cyanobacteriia; order Cyanobacteriales; family Coleofasciculaceae; genus Moorena. The sequence goes on along the minus strand of NZ_JAAHHS010000025.1, from coordinate 10,557 downwards.
TTAAATTTAAATGTACCCTATGGACTTGCCTGTCCTGATTGTCAATTAGTTAATGTTGAATTTTATGATGCTAGGATTGAAGGAGCAAACTTTTGTAACTCTTATCTCAGTAATGTTAAATTTGTTAACTCTGTTCTGAATAATTCAAGGTTTGATAACGCCAGATTTTTGCAAATTAAATTTGATAATGTTAAGCTAATCAATTCAATTTTTGATAATTGTCGTGATCATCATTATCCTTCAAATTATAGTAAATCTAGAATAGATAATGATGGATATCTATTGTTCAATAATGATTGCGATTTAACTGATTCTAGTTTTGTAAATGCATCGTTTAGCAGTAAATTTGAAAAGGCAAACTTATCAAGAGCTAACTTCTCAGATGCGAAATTAGTAGCTTGTAAGTTTTATGACTGCACATTGATAAGTACTATATTTACTAGAGCTATTTTTCAGTCATTTAGAACCAAATCTTCAAATAATTTAGATGTGATTTGTTGTATTAGTAATAAAAAAAATAGCAATAAAAAAATGTTAAATGGTGCTCATGAAGAACAAAAACCAACAATTAGCGATTGCAAATTTGACAATGCCTCGATGCAGCATGTTGATTTAAGCAATAACCTTATTAATAACACTAATTTTGAAGCTACTGACTTGTATAGAGCAAATCTCTACAATTGTCATTTCATTAACACTAGTTTTAAAAGGGCAACGTCTGAAGCAGCTTCTCTAATAGAAGTTTCCCTTTCCAATAGTAGTTTTACCCAAAAATGTAATCTTACAGAAGTAATTTTTGCTCAAGCCAAAATGATAGGTGTTACGTTCAATGATTGTCAGTTAATTCGAGCTAGTTTTCACTCGGGTAATTTGAGGGGTAGTCAGTTTATAAGCAGCGACTTAACAGGCGCAGACTTTAGATATGCTGATTTAACTCGGCTAACTCTAGATAAGTGTCATCTTAATAGTGCTAACTTTTTCCAAACTAAACGGGGTGGAATCAATCTGAAAACTACAAAGGAGGATAAAAATGGAGATAATAGCCAGAGTCAGAAGGAAGTACTTTTGGATAGCAGTTGCACCTTTGATTGCATTGAGTGGAGTCCAAATATTGATGGAGAAATACAGATTGATAGACAATCTTTTTTAAAAATAATTTCTGGTAATACTTCTCCAGTTGCTGTCATATCTAATCTTTCTAAGGAAGGTGCTCAATTTATCGTAAATACCTATGCAACGGCAGAATCTAGTGGTAAGAAGGTGGAAAAGAATTCCTCTATGAATATTTCAGGTGAAGTGAATGACAGTTCAATTGTTACAGGTAATATCGAAGATAATTCAAGGGAAGAATCTGAACAAGATGAAGATAACAATGAAGAGATTGATCAAGCCTCTACTGATAATTTATCGCCTGATGAGTCGTCAGATGAAAATAATACCGAAGTTTAGTATTCAACCCGCATAAGCCTGACGTCTTAGCCGATATGGGAGCGGTCGTTGAATGCGGGAGAGGAATTATCTCTCACTTCCTGGAACTACTGGCTAGTCTACTGTAGACTACAATAGTAACAGTTACTGGACTAGATAGCTGAAAAAGCAGCGAGCAGTAACAATACTCAATTTAAAGCGAGTGGGGCTGGAGGTGTTCCTCAGTACAAAACTTGCCCTGAGGGAATATAAGTACTTTGTTCGCTTAGGGTCTGAGAAGGAGAAGGAAGTTCTAGTAGCCAAAAGAGGTGCTAGAAGCCTACACTTACCCGATCGGGAAGTGTAGGAGATTCACTGTCTGTTAAGTTTTGATTACAGGAGTTAAAAAAATGACTAAGAAAAATAATACGTCAATGAATGTTAGTGGTAAGGTTAACAGATCTCAAATTACTACTGGAGATATTAGCACTACTAAGGATTCAGTTTATAAAGAAAATCAGACAGCTATGGATATAACAGAGGAGGTCAATGATGCTAAGTTAAAAACTGGAACAATTGATATCAGAGCAGATGATATGGCTGATACTAAAGCTGAAATTAAGCAATTACTAAACGAGCTTGCTGAAAATCCCAGAACTGCTAAAGAATCTGTTGCTGTTACAATTGTGATGGAAGAAATTAATGATAATCCTACTCTTAAGCAGCGACTAACATGTGCTTTAAAAGCAGGAGGAATTGAGGGATTAAAAGCATTATTTAATCATCCCGTGGTCTCTATTCCTGTTGAGACAGTTAAGGGATTCCTGGAAGCAGAATAGTATCCTCAGCAGGTGGTGTATCGAAAAGGCGGTGTAGGCATGCGATCGCCCCTCCTCCTAAAACCCCAACTTCTGCACCGCCCTCGGTTTCAGTACCCAATCGCACTTACTGCCTTCTTCTTCTGTTCTGGACTAACCTCTAAAACTTTTACAAAGTCCCCAAATCATTAGTGATTGCGGATTATAGCTTTTTTAAGGGAGTGTGGGATTTGGGCGCGTGGGCAGAAAGAATAGGGAATACTATATAGCGGTTTTCATAGTAATGATATATATAATATGATATAGGATTTTGAGCGACTCCCGACTCCCTTTACACTATGTACAAGCTCACAATTAATAAAATTGGTAATTCCCTAGGCATAACCTTACCTGAGGAGATCCTACAACAGCTGAATGTTGGTGAGGGAGATACTGTATTTATCACAGAAACCGCTGATGGTGTTGAAATCACCACGAAAGACCCTGAGTTTGAAACGGTAATGGCAGCTTATCAGAAAGTCAGCAAGAGGTATGAAAATGCTTTGAGGGAGCTGGCTAAGTGAGGGCCAGCTAAAAGCTCACGCTACTAGATCGGTGCTTAAAATAAACCTAGAACGATAAAATTAATAGTTCGAGATTAATGAGAATTGAAAGTCTGGGGAAAAGTCCATGACTCGTGGTACAAGCTTGGTAAGCATTCAGCTGTCAGCTGTCAGCCGTGAGCTAATGCGCTACGCGCATTAGCTGAAAGCTGTTCGCGCAGGGTGCGCGTAGCGCTTAAGCTGAATGCTTACGTAAGAGCCTCGCTAGTTTTCCGTCTTATAAGTAGGAAAGTCAGTATAACCTTCTTTACCTGGAGAATACCAAAGTTTCACATCTGGAATAGGATTAAGAGGCCAATTATTAGCGAAGCGATCAACCAAATCTGGATTACTCAGAATCGGTCTTCCGAAAGCAATTAAATCTGCCAAACCTTCTTGAATTGCCGCTTCGGCTGTTTCTTTAGTATAGCCGCAATTACCAATAATTGGACCATCAAAAACGTTTCTAAGCTCAGCCAAAGTTATCGGTTCTCCTAATTCATGAAATCCAAACGCTAACCCATCTAATACATGAAGATAAGCTAACCCATAACTGTTTAACTCTTTAGCTACATAAAGAAAGGTTTCACGATAATCCACAGACCCCATATCATTAAATAAACCATTAGGAGACAAACGAACCCCCACTCGATTGACTGGAAAAACAGTTATTACAGCTTCGATTACTTCTTTGAGTAAACGATATCTATTTTCAAGAGTCCCACCATAGTTATCTGTTCTTTGGTTGGTTTTGGATTGCAGGAAAGAGTCCAGTAAATAACCATTAGCTGAATGAACTTCTACCCCATCAAAACCTGCCTGTTTGGCATTTTCAGCCGCTTTTTTATAGTCTTCTACGATTTGGGGTATTTCTTCAGTTTCCAGGGCTCGTGGGGTTTCGTGAGGCTGTTTTCCCTCAGGGGTATGAACATATTCTTCGTTAATTTTAATGGCTGAAGGAGCAACAGCTAGCTTACCATCATGGAAACTACTATGAGAAGCCCTACCACAGTGCCAAAGCTGCAAAAATAATGGCGTATTTTTAGAGTGTACACTACTAACAACTTTTTTCCACCCTTCAGTTTGTTCCAGAGTATAAATACCAGGAGCATTTACCCAACCGTTAGCTTGAGGGGAAATAAAAGTACCTTCAGTGATAATTAGACCTACTCCAGTTCTTTGAGTATAATATTCCACCATTAAATCATTGGGAATACCCAGATTAACTGCTCTACCTCTAGTTAAAGGAGGCATTACTACTCTGTTTTTTAAAGATAAATCACCTAATTCAAAAGGGCTTAGTAGTTTGGACAAAGAGAGTGGAACCGTCATTTATTGTACCCCTGAACTGAAATTGAATCAAATCTATTTGAACAAAATATAGCAACCCTAAATAATTTTTGACAAGTTAGGGGCTTGCATGTTTCACCTCGTAGCCAGGATTAGGTTGCTGCCCGTAACGCACCACTGCTGGGTCAAACAACTTTTAGGAGATGCACCCGATGGGAGAGTGTGGGAAGAAAGAATAAGGTATATTATATAGCTGTTTTCATAGTAATATTATATATATAATATAGGGTTTTTACCGACTCCCGACTCCCGACTCCCGACTTTCTAAACGTAAGGCATCAGTTACTTAGCAAAAAGTCTCATCGAACTTCATTTTAAATTCTAAATTCTTAATTCTAACTTCTAACTTCTAAACTAAACCCCGGTAACACCTCATTTCCTGTTAATACTACAGGCATTGTTATTACTTTTACAGGTTGGTTTGCCATATAAATTTCCACCAGTTTATCCTGGGGATTAATCAACCAACCCAAACGCAAGCCACTGGCTAAATATTCTTGCATTTTATCCTGTAGGGGCTTTAATCGATCTGTCCGTGAGCGCAACTCAATCACAAAATCGGGACAAATCGGTGGAAAACCTTCTCTTTCTTTTTGACTCAGTGCTGTCCATCGTTCCAGGGCTACCCAAGCTACATCGGGAGAGCGATCGCCACCACCTGGTAAACTAAACACAGTCTGAGAACTGAAGACAACCCCCAACCGAGTCTGACGATTCCAAATAATTAAATCACCAATCAGATTCGCTTCAATCCTTCCACTTTCTCCCCCTAAGGGAGTCATAATAATTAAATTACCTTGGGGTGAACGTTCAAGTTGTAAATCAGGATTCGCCTTACATAAGCGATAAAACTGCTCTCTGGTCAGAGTGGTAATGGGCTCTAGATTTAATACTGTTGTCATCCCAATCATCCTCAATATTCAAAAAACCAGCGATGCAAAGAATTTTTTCCCTATTCCCTATTCCCTGTTCCCTATTCGCGACTCCCGATTCCCGACTCCCTAAAATAGAGACCCTAACGCTGATTCTGCAATTTTCTCATTTCCTCTTGTACCCCCACTGCTACCTGCAAGGCTTGGTCTAGCACTCGTCCATACTCACTGGCCTGATCACTCAAGTGCAGGGCGGTCAAGGTAGTTAAATTAGTAGTAAATAGCTGAGGATTCTTAGTAATAAACTGCTTATTCTCCCTGAGAATTCGTTCTGTCTTCAAAGCACGCACTAAATCCGTTTTCATCACCCCAAGGGCTTCGAGCACTCGCTCCCGATTACTCAGACCAACACCTGGATTACCAGCTTCTTCCAGTTGATCATTAATGTGTACAGCTCTAATCACGGTATTGTATCGATCCACTTCTTTCACTAGCCGTCTAACTGCCTTATATTTCAGCCATAGAAAGGACCCTCTACCCAATTTGATCAGGAAATCTCCTGGTTCTTTTGGTTTCTCTAGGAAAAAACCTCTGACTCGCTCTGGCTTCTCCCCAACTAAATTGGTTAGATAGTCCTCTGAAATCACCAAGTCCTGCAAATCAGGTCGCATAGTTGTCCGTGCCTATGATTAGATAGTGGTCGGGAGCCTTTTAATCTATAAGCTTAGCATGCTCTTCATACCTTAGCGTTAAGCTCAAGACACCTGTTAGGGGTGATATCAAGTGTTAGGGGTGATATCAAGTTTGGTTGAATAGCCATAACCTAGGGCAGTGTGGGCAGTGTGGGCAGTGTGGGCAGTGTGGGCAGTATTAAATAAGACAGGAATGCGATTGACACGCAGGTAAATCGCAACGCGCATATGCTTACATATCATCGATATAGCACTACCCATTAAAGTTAGGACATTGATAGAAGCCGAAAAGCTAATGCACGTGAACTTTTGCCTCTTGCCTCTTGCCATTGCGCGTAGCGCTATATCTGAACCGCCATACTTTCAGACCTGGATACCTTCCCAAGGACGATAACCTTGTCTCAAAATCTCATATTCTTTATTTATTTCTGTCTCTAAAGAAAGATAAGAAACTCCTTTCTTAATCTTTTCAATGGTAGCCTGCATACAGGCTAATCCTGCTTTATACTCCGAAATATTTGTCACGTTTACCCGAAAGCCAATTTTATTGGTAAACATTGAGCTTAAAGGTAAAAGTGTAACCTTTCCAATTTGAGAAAAATATTCACCCAAATTATAACTATCTGCTATCCCTAAACTCTTCATCATAGATTCTATTTCTGAGTTAAACCCAATATTGATAAAAGGCCCTGCACAGCTGCTCTTGATAATCTTCATTCCCATAGCGAATAAATCAGAATTCATCAGAAAAGCTTCGGCATTAGCCCTCAATCTCTCTAACTCTTTTCTCAATTCTTCACGATGATTCAAGTCTCTTTTCTTTAGAGCCCAAGAAGCTGTAATTACCTCTGCATTGGTGTAACGAATATGTGCTGCAACAACAAAGCGCTTAATTTCCTTCACAAGCGCCTCATTCTGACTCGTCAAAAAACCTACTTTGCCAATACCGTCAATTCCAAATTGTCTTCGCATTCCACAGGTTGTGATAACTAAATCTGAGCGACTACTGACACTAGCCACTGAAACTTGGTCATTTTCTATTGCTTCAGTTCCTGAAAAATACATATCATTAATGATCAGGATATTATGTTTATGGGCGACCTCTGCTAATTCTTTTAACTCATCTGGACTATAAATTTGGCACCAGGGATTATTAGGGGTTTCCAGTATAAAAGCAGCAATTAGATATCCATTCTTTTTTGCAGTACAAATGACTTCTTCTAATTTGTCTGGCTTAATCTTAAAACTCGCGGGACAAACTTCTACTAAATGCCGAGTAGTGCCACAAAATATATCTACATTATGGTTGTAGCGAAAGTTACCTTCTGGATAAATGACTGTAATAGGTTTAACATTTCCTCCCATCCGTAATAATCTATCTTTGGAGGCTAGAATCGACATTTTAACAAGAATTGTTGAAGTCTTAGGGAAAATAACTACGGATTTCGGATCAACGTTAGGAAACGATGGAATGAGCCCAAAAATCTTTTTTGCACCTAGATTAGCAAGACTTTCTGGGACAGTTACCTTATGAGAATCGACTAAATACTGGGCAGGGTAAGATGCATATAAATTCTCCATTTCTACCATTAAATCTTTCTTCTTATATTCAGGGGCATCTGAATGACCCAGATCAAGCTGACCTTGATAGCGTTTAAGTTTTCTAAATAATTCATACTCTTCTGTTGAACGTGATTTCATAAATCCGGAAATTCCTTAATAGTCAAGTTTATGATAGCGCTTTATAGCCTAATGAGGTACACAATTTTTTTCTCTTGCCTTTTGCCTTTTGCCTTTTGCCTCTTCTGTGTTCCCTGTTCCCTAAAAGCAGAAAATCTGTACCTCACCAAATTTAAAACCGCTATATAAACATTCAGCAGGTTGGTCTAGCCTTAAAACGCACTGGCATGCCATCAGAGGGATAAATCAAAAGGTTCTGTTCTAACTCTTCGAGGGATGAACGACCATTTACCAACTCCCAGTCAAAATAACGGAGCAGCATTGCTAGCATTACCGTTGCTTCCAGCATGGCCAGATGCTCTCCCAAGCAACGATGAAAACCTGAGCCAAAATTTATCATGGGAAGTGGGGTGCTGCCCTTGCCCTGGTCTAACCAACGCTCTGGCAAAAATTCTTCGGGGTTGGCATAGACCTCTGGGTCTCGCCCAGCAGCAAGCATTGACAACCGGATTGTGGTGCCACGAGGAATAAGATTGCCCTCAATCACAGTGTCACGTTGAGCCTCCAAGGAAGCGGAACCTGACGTGACTGAATAAAGGCGCAAAGTCTCTTTAATAATCCCACCGATGTAAGTCAATTTCTTCAGACTTTCTGTATTAATCCCACCCTTAAGGCCACCTGGACTTTCCCAAGTCTGGTCAACCACAGCCTGTGCTTTCTGAAAAACCCTTGGATTTAAGGTTAACGCTCCTACTGCAAAGGATAAAGTATGAGCTGTGGTATCAGTACCAGCCATTAAGAGTTGAATTGCTTCTGCGATCAATGTTTTCCGAGTGTATTTTCCTTCGCCAGCCGCTATTTTCACCAACATCGATTCCTGGAAGATTGGACTTACCTGGTTCCAATTAGTCAGGTTTTGTGCTCTCATCTTCAAGGCTAAGTCCACTCGCGGACCAATCACACCCTCTAAATATCGCCTTGCTCTCCAGTAATCTTGAGAAGCCTGAGTGGGCAAATATTTCATCCATCTCTTCTCGCCAGTAATTAACCGTAGGGCCCGATAGCCAAAAATAGACATCGCCTCGTCAGCCTTAAGAATATCGAGGGCTGGACCTTCAGAACTAGAGGATTTTCCATCCACAGGAATTCCGATCACTAAACAGAAAATCACCTTCATGGTTAGTTCCACAAACAGGGAATCTACCTTTACCTCTGTTTGCGCTCTATCTTGCTGAAGTCTGGCAATTACTTGTTCGCAGGCAAGGTTAATAATGTCAAAGTATTTGGACAGACTACTAGAGTTGAATTCGGGATTCCAAGCCTTCCGTCGCCACTGCCACTCAGTCCCGTTTTGGCCGATAAGAATTGGAGCACCACCAAGGTCGTTCCAAACTTTGCAGATTCGCTCAGACCTAACCAAGCTGCCATCTTTGATGCCATTCACAATGGTGTTTTCGATCACCTTTGGTTGACTCAAAACCAGAACTGGAGAGTTAAGCCACAAAACATAAATCGGGCCTAGCTGCTTGCTCCAATCAAACAAGAATTGGAAGAATTTCTTCTGTTTTACTGCTGCTAATAGTTGAGGAAGATTTCCCAATAGCCAGTGTTTGGGAGGACAGGGCAGTGACTCTAGGGATTTGTAAGTATTTTTTCGTTGCCACCAGCGCCAGCCCAGTAGTCCCGCGATGCTAGTCACCCCTAGGGCTGTGGCTACATAGGGCAAGGAAGGGGAAAAAGCAATCTGAGCCGCAATCTCTTGGAACATGAATCCGCCTTAGTTCAACAACTATTAACTTTTACTATTGGGTTCGTCCAGGAAGGCTTGATTAGCACACAATCCATGGGTAGGGTGGGCAAAACCTTGCCCACCCTACAGGTAGCTGCAGTTTAACAACGATTAACGTTTACTATTGGGTTCGTCCAGGAAGGCTTGATTAGTGTAGCCCCATCCTTAAAGATAAGGCTACACCAAAAAATGCTAGCCAACTAAATTTTAACCAACTAACTCAGTGGCTCGTTTTGCCAAAGCCTCAGCAGTCAAACCATTAAATGCCATAATTTGACCAGCACTGCCAGTAGTTTCACCACGCTTCCAAGCCACCACATCCCGTTTGCAAGTACTACGTAACATAATCGGTTCGAGCATGGCACTGGTACCACCAGTAACACCAATCAACCCATCTCCACCAAACAGTTGTTCAAAGCCCTGATCATCCAAGAAACCGCCATCAGCGTCAGTACAGGTTTTCCAAGCCGTATCATCAGGACGGTACAAGCGGCGGGGACTGATTACCGAAACAATCCGCACCCCAATCCCTTGGTTTTCCAAATCGGAAGCAGCATCAAACACTGGTATCAGGCTCATATCCCCAATCACCGCAAACACAACGGTTTTACTGCCTTTAGTTTCATGCAATACTATTGCACCATCTTGCAAGCCTTGACGGGTTTGCTCAAAGGTCGTGCGCACCGGTAAGGGTGACTTACTGGCAGTAATGGTAATTCCTTTATTCTTAGTACTCAGCGCCCACTCATAACACACTTGGATACTATTAGCATCACAGGGAAACAAGGGGAAAATATTGCCATTGCGCATCATAGCAGCAAAGTAATTTTCAATTTCAGGACGCTGGTGAGTCCAACCATTGCGTCCTTGCTCCAGTGCCCCAGCGGTAAATAATGTAATAGTAGAGGGAGTAGGACGGCGCAATTCTGCCATGGCTTGGGTAACGGTTTGCCAAATGGGTAACCCATTGATAGCAAAGGATTCATAAGAACACCACAGGGTACGAGCGCCAAACAAAGCTAACCCTACTGCTAATCCAGCACAAGCATCTTCACTCAAGGGTTCGTAAACCTGACCTTTTGGTCCTTGGAAGTAGATTTCATCCGGGGTGGGGTGGATAATTTTTAGGGCTTGGTTAATATTATTAATTCCAGAAGCAGCATTCCCATCAGCATTGGAAATAATAAAATTAGGGTCTTTTTGCCCCACATGAGCAACTATCGTTCCCATCGCTGTAGTCGCTATTTTATTCTCTCCGTCAATCACAAATTCTTCTAAAGGTAATTCACCTAAATCTGGCAAAGGAAATTCCTTTTCTGTGAGATCGGAAGAGCGTCGTGTAGATTTTATTGATTACATCGTTATGCT
>NZ_JAAHHS010000249.1 GCF_010692395.1 Moorena sp. SIO3H5 | reverse complement strand
CTTCTCCATTGCCAACGCCTTTGGTGAAGACAGTGACAACCAAGTCGTGTTCCAAGACCGGGTACGTTTAGCGTTTGTCTCCAGCTTTACCGGTAAAGATGCCCTCTACACCCGTCTGGATGCCGGTAATGCAGCTACCTTTGATGGCACAGACCAAGGTGCATTTACTTACAGCTTTGACAGCGGTAACGACCTGGGTATTGGTTGGCTAGCCTACTACTTCCCGATTGGGGAGAATGTTGATGTTTATCTGCCAGCTGCCTTTCCCCTTTGGCAAGATTTCGTCCCCACCATCAGCCCCTACCTGGATGACTTCACTGGTGCTAGTGGTGTTCTTTCCAGCTATGCTGAATCTAGCCCCATCTATAAAATTGGTTTAGGCGCAGGTGGTGGACTAGGCATCAACTTTAGCCTCGCAGATGCCGTAGTATTGAGTGCAGGTTACTTTGGTGGCAATTCCTTTGACCCCTCTGAAGGTCAGGGTTTATTCAACGGTGAGTTTTCTGCCTTAGGTCAGTTGACATTTTCCCCTAGCGACAGCTTTCAGTTAGCGTTCACTTACGTTCGTGCCTACTTCAATGATTTTGATGATGACAACGCTATCTTTGATACAGGTGTCGGAACTGAAAACGCCAGGGCACCCTTTGGTGATGGAGGAGATGTCACAGCCAACACTAACTCCTACGGCGTAGAAGCCTCTTTTCGATTCTCTCCCAATTTAGTAATTAATGCCTATGGTGGCTACACCGATGCTGAACAAGCATCTGGTGGCGACGGTGATGCTGAGATTTGGTACTACGGTCTAGGACTGGCATTACCAGACTTTGGCAAAGAAGGTAACTTACTTGGTATAGTTGCCGGTTCTGAGCCTTATGTTGGTGGTGATGATGATACCGCCATTCATCTTGAAGGCTTCTACAAGTATCAGGTAAATGATAATATCTCGATTACTCCCGGATTAATCTGGATTGCTGCTCCCTTTGGAGACAGTGATAACGACGATGTCTTCATTGGTGCTCTGAGAACTACCTTCAAATTCTAAAACCTGATCCCAAGTCCGGTTAATTACTTATATTAGGGTTGAGCCGATGGCTGTGACTTGAAAATTGAAAATTGAAAATGATCAACTTTCAAGTCACGAGAAGCCAAAAATTATAAGAAGTTAACCGGGCTCGGTATCAGCATATTATTGAGAGGTTATAAGATTTTTTTCAGTTTGTTTAAACTTGTTTAAGCGGCTTCAGCTAGCTAAAGATTGTCGCTATTGTGTGGATGAAATCAATTACTACTCCAGTACCCCAGATGTGGATAGCATTGCTGACGTTAGTAATGATTTATAAACAGTGTTACCGAGACCCTTTTCTTCAAAAATTTGGCCATTAATGCTGGTGTGTTTAAGTCTTTGATTGATGACGCTGAAGAGGAAGTGGGATAATGCATTTGGTTAACCATTTTTAATATCCTCTAAGATTAATGGTTCATGGCAACAGTACTAATGAACCATGGATAATGAACCATGGATAATGAAGCAGCCAACAACCCCCAGAAAAATCCGTTTGGAACACCAACCGATGGTCTAGCTCAACACATAGACCAGTTTCACGTCTGAGGGTGACAAATTGGCAGGCTGTTGAGTGTTTGGCTGTGTCAGGTTTGCAATTAGGTGAAGCAATAAAGTGAGCATGGCGGCTTGAATTAGTCTTTTGAACATGAGTGTTCTCCTGAATCCCGATTGGCTGGCAGTGATTTTTCTCTCTTGAATATCTACACATGCCCAATCTACGACTCCGGTAAAAAACTTGCCAGGTATAAAATTTAGGTAAAATTAGGGAAAAGGTTAAGGAGTTTTATCACTCTCCTAGCTGTCTTTCCAATTCTTGCCGCAGACGAAAAACAATAGTATCTGGCTCCACCCGGTCTAGAATTTCTTTAATCACGGTACTTGCTCCTAGTGGTCCGAAAGAGCAACCTTGTTCGAGATAAACTTGTGCCGCTTGACCAACAGCATAAGCCCCATAACCTGCAATTCCAGCTTGGGTAATTGCTGCCCCAGCAAAGGCACCCAAGCCACTCGGACCGATAACCACTGAGGCACTCTTACCTACACCAAAAAGCACACTGGTACCCAGTTCACCTACCAGTAACCCTCCAGAACTGATCAAAATCTTTTGCCATAGCTTACCTGCTTCATAGCTAGTCATAGGTAGACCATACAGCCGCGCTAGAGAACGAATCATCACCAAGTCAGTCAGAGTACCTCCTAACACATCTAAAATTCCAATCGGATTGAGGGCGACTGCTAGTGCTTTGTACTTAGCAAACTGCCAGATTAAGTCTTCTGCTTCAGTTTTGTGTAACTCAATAGCTTTTTTGGCAATAGTATTCTGAGCATTGCGGGCTTGAAATAGAGCGTTGAGGGCTAAAAGCGATCGCCCTTCTCGGTTAAGTAGACTGAAAATTTTCTGTTTGAGCTGATCCACATTCGGAGGTGGAGTTTCCCATTCATAAGTCACTCTACCATCAGGCCACTCTACCCGTACTTCCATAGAAGCTGGTTCTGCTGCCACTAGTACAATCTCATCCGCTGACAACATCTTTTGTAAACGCCGATCCTTGGGACTACCGGTACCGAGTTGTTGCAACTGTTGATAAATTGCCTCCCGGTCTTGTTCTGGATAGAGGTCAATTTTGTTAAATACCAAAATTAGAGGCTTTTGGCTTTGCCGCAGTTCACAAAGAGCTTGATATTCAGTGCGAGTGATATCACCAGCCACCACAAATAAAATTAAATCGGCTTGGGATACCACCTCCCGAGCCATCTGTGCCTTTACTTCCCCATGGATTTCGTCCAATCCAGGCGTATCAATCAACTCCAAGAGGACTTTACTGTCGGACTTAGGTGTCCAGGGTACTGACTTGGGCCATTGAGTGACACCGTGAATCGGGCCAGTTTTAAGAATTGTTTCTCCCAGCAATGCATTAATTACTGCTGACTTACCACGACTAACCAAACCAAAAGCGGCAATGCGAATCAATCCTTGGTCAAGTTTGTCTAGGCTAGACTGCAAAACCTCTAATTCAGTTTGCAGCAAGGCTTGCATTTCCACATCAGCAGGATTCCCCTGGGAGCTATGAAAATTGGTGTACCAAGACAAGGCTTGCTGTAAACTGGCACGAGTGCGGTTGAAGAGATTTTTCTGCTGGTTGTTGGTGCCATAGGATGTCTGATTACCAGCAGCTGGTTTAGATTGGGAAGATCGAGGATAACTCAAGGTTAAATAGGTAAAGACGAGTTACAGTTACTATTTTTACCTAACCGTTGATGAGAAAATACCCATTATCCGATACCAATTACCTGATACCAAGTTGCAGTCAAAGAATAAACAAAAAGGAATTGGGAATTAGGAAATTTCCCCCAAACCCTCCTGATTCCATAGGTAAATTAAACGTCAACAACGCAACTTGTTATAAGCCTGTAGACTAATGTGGGATTGGCGCAGGCTGATTGATGGAGGTAACTATGAGTGATCTGAATAAATCTAAACAACAGCTGATTCAGGAAGTGAAAGCACTGCGCCGACAAGTTGATCAACTTAAAGCTACACGAATCGTGTTCAGTGCTCAACATCAGCTATTTAAAACCTATGCCACCATGATGCAAACCGCCTCTGGCTCCCTGATGCTGAGAGCTTTGTTACAAGATATACTCCACGTTGCTGGTCGGCTCACTAAGGCAGAGGATAGTAGCCTGTTTTTACTCAATGCTGATGGTGTGGTCATTGAGAGTATTCTAGCTCGCGGTGCAACCCTCCCACGATATAAAAAGCAGATCATTGGTCAGGTTCTAGACCAAGGTTTAGCTGGTTGGGTTAGCCGCCATCGCCAAGTTGGGCTGATAAAGGACACTATGGATGATGACCGCTGGCTTACTTTACCTGATCAGCCCTATCAAGTACGCTCAGTATTAGGTGTACCTATCCTCAGGGGCAAGAGGTTATTAGCCATTATCACCCTAATGCATTCCCAGGCGGGACACTTTGGTGCTAAATCTGCCCGTTTAATGGAAATGACTGCTGAGTCCATGGCTTTGATCTTAGAGAATGCTCAACTCCACAGTCAACAACAACACCTAAGGCAACAGTCTGCTCAGAACTATCAAGTTTTATCCCCAGCCAATCAGCTGACTGATAGTCCAGATAATTTCTCTTCCCTGGGAATTTACATAATTTATAGTAAAGGTAATTTTCTATATGTTAATCCCAAAATGGCAGAAATTTTTGGCTATTCCTTTGGTGAACTTATTTCTCGGCAATCCTTACTACAAGTAGTGGCAGAAGACAAGCGTAAATTTGTGGATGATCGCATAACTAATTGTCTTCAGGGTCAGGGTAAAAATCTCTACTTTTCCTTTCCTGGTAAGTGTAAAGATGGCAGCAAGATTAACGTAGAGATTTATGGTTCTCGAACTAAATTATACGGTAAGTTAGTAATCATTGGAGCTTTGCGAAGAATTAATCATTTAAAGGGTTAGGCTCTAGGTTCTTGGCTCTAGGTTCTTGGCTCTAGGCTTTTGGCTCTAGCCATACTATTGACCTCAGATATAGTCATCGCCAGGTTGTATAAAATAAGTTGTATAAAATAAGTTGTATAAAAATTATGGATAGTGTCTTGAATGATTTTAAATTTTACGCCTGATTCGCTTAATATTTCTGGAACGGCTAGCAATAGTAGCTTTACCTTTACCGATTTGTACAAATACTTTACCAGAGAAAAGATTACTGAGAGCTGGGCGTTGGTAAACTACAAAATCATCTAGCTTTGATGTTTCCTCAAACCCCAGCTCGGTCAGAGCATCCTGGAGAGTAGCGGTAAAAACTTTCTTACTCTTGAATTCTAGGGATACTGTAACGGTTCGATTGAAGTAAGTACCTAATAAACCACCGATTAAGCCAAAAATTACACCAACACTATAGGGCATCCCTGTCACCAGACTTAGCCTCAAAACTTGCGAGGAAAAGACAGTGGTAATTAG
This sequence comes from Moorena sp. SIO3H5, assembly GCF_010692395.1. Taxonomy (GTDB): domain Bacteria; phylum Cyanobacteriota; class Cyanobacteriia; order Cyanobacteriales; family Coleofasciculaceae; genus Moorena. Next base: position 6,505 of record NZ_JAAHHS010000249.1, on the reverse strand, counting down.
GGTTGTGCAGGTGAAGTAGTACAAGAATGTTATTAATAAACCAGGACCAAGCTGCATAGAAATTTTATTTGATGTTATGACTATTTTGTCAAAGATACTGATTTTGCAGTTTAAATGGGTCAATTATTGGGTCAATCATAACATGGGTGGTATAGGAGTCGAACCTATCTAGTACGGATTAAAAATCCGTTGCACAGCCGCTATGCCAACCACCCAAATTCTATGGGAATGACAGGAGTTGAACCTGCAACAATTCGGTTAAGAGCCGACTGCTCTGCCACTTGAGCTACATTCCCATCACAAAAGGAAAACCCCTCTGGGTCAAGTTGAACGACCACACCTAACATTAGGAGTGTCAGTGCCAGTGCCTTGCTTTTCGGCTTCTGGTGGCTAGAGGAAGATGGAGGAATCGAACCCCTACAACATCGCTGCCGTACCACGGTTTTCAAGACCGATTGCCGTCCACTCGGCGGCATCTTCCTTAAGGTGCCCTTTCCGTGATGGCTAGCAATCCCTTGACCGTAGGTCACGCGGGGCGCGTTCGCCATCACGGGTCGCACCTAAGGGTGTCTGACGGGACTTGAACCCGTTTTGACTGGTTCCACAAACCAGCGCCGCGACCACTTTGGCTTCAGACACCAAGTTGTTTAAACAATACAAAGTACTAATTATTTAGTCCTAATTACAGCACAGCGTTTTTCATAACTATGAGGTATACAGGATTTTTTCCCTGTTCCCTGTTCCCTGTTCCCTGTTCCCTGTTCCCTGTTCCCTGTTCCCTGCTCCCTGCTCCCTGCTCCCTATTTCAACAGTTAATTTTACTTTTGTCCGACTACTTATCACGCAATATTGCCCTGACTGTCATTAAAATTTCTCCTAGTTTATTTTTCCCACTACCATCAGCACCACAACCCCAGTAATAATCTATGGGTGAATTCTCAAAAATTACCTGATCACCTGTAGCAAGTAGTAACTGCCGAAGATCACCATGGGTTTCAAATTTTCGTAACACTCCTCGCTGCATAATCTCATCTTTGACTTTTTCCCAATCATCACGAAGATGATGAGTGCGATCGCGTCCCATTTTTGCTGCTTCCTTTGGTGTTTTTGCGTTACGGATTTTGTCATACCAAGAGGAATCAGTAGTCACAAATTTTTGGGCTTGGAAGAAATGCTCACTAGTAGCCCACCACAATTCATCTAGCTCAAAGCCATGTCGGGAGAAGTTGGAAAAACAACCATAGGGTTTTTGGCGAGTACCGTAAAAATAGATTGTCATAATTATTGGTGAATAATGATAATGCTGACCACTCAGCCAGGTGGAAACCTCAAGGTTTTATGGAACCTACAACCATAGTCCCTGGATTTTATCGATGGTTGACCTTTATGGTTTGAAGGTTGATAAGCTAAGGTTTGATGATTGAGGTTTAAGGGTTAACCGTTAACCTTTGACCTTTAAATTTATCCGAAGATGGAGTCGGATTTGAACCAACACTTCATGAACCAAAATCATGTGCCCTACCATGAGCTATCCATCTTACTTAAAAACCATAAATTTAGAGATTTTCGAGTGACCAGCACCTATCACCATTTTAATCTGGAATTTCGATCATTGTCCTGGCATTGCTGATCGAGAGTACTCGATCAACTGTTGACTTGAACTGTTCAATAAATGTCTGTCGTCTCTCAAGTTCTTCAGCCAGGTTAGTGGGATCGAGTAGTTCAACCCCTTCTCTAGCTAGAAAGCTATCTGACAAGGATTGATACTTTTGTGAACCAACCGATGCATTCTGCCCCAGCACTTCCAGAGCTAGTTTATCAAGTCTTTCTTTGACTCGTGCTTGTGCCGTCTTATAGTGATTCAGGGTTTTACTATATGCTGACTGCATAGTACCGATAACTGCTTCATAATACATGATAAACATCTTCATCTCAATGGCTTCGGCCACAGTCATCTCTTGGTCAGCAATCGTAACCATTGTAGACGCATTGGATAAAACAATTACTCTCTTGATTGTCCGCCTTCTGGAAATCAGGGCATCCACTTTTTGCAAAGCTGCTTTAGCTTTTATCTCATAATCTTCTCGTGATTTAAAGCCTGTTGGCACTTGACCAACTTCAACCACAGAAATTAAGGTGTTGTTGTCCAAAGCTGCTCTGGCTGAGTCAATGCGCTTTTCCAGCAAGGTCAACTCTGCTAGAGCATCTGTGACAGTCATAGTTGTCATTTTACCCTCCTTATCTCTTCATTTGTATCTCCTAGCTAATCACTTTTAAACCCTGCTGTTAGTTAATTTATAAAGTAAACATAGTATTGATATAAAAAGGGAACAGGGAACAGGGAACAGGGAACAGGGAACAGTGGGAAAGAGTGATGAATATTTTTACTATTATTCAAACCTAGAAATAGTAGTCATGATATACTTCTAATATTTAGACTCATGTAAATCATTAATTGTTATTTTTAATTTGTTACTTTACAATTTAAAATTTACGAACTCCTTTCAATAATAAGTATTCAACCAGAGATGATATAGGATCATGTCTGCAAATTGGTGGCAGGGGTGAGAGTTGCACTCACTGATTTCCAGGGTATGAACCTGGCGAGCCTACTCTTGCTCCATCCCTGCGATACCCCTGACTGGATTTGAACCAGTAACACCTAGGTTCTAAGCCTAGAGCCTCTGCCAATTGGGCTACAGGGGTTTGGATCCGAGGGGCGGAATTTGCGCTTATGACCAATTGACTGTTGGTCAACTGGACTAAACCAAACTGCGCCACATCTGGATAATTGGTACTCCCGACAGGATTTGAACCTGTAAAAAACTAGAATCTCGGTCTAGTGCGTCTACCAATTGCGCCACGGGAGCGTATACCCCTGGCAGGATTTGAACCTGCAAGACACTCGTTCTGGGGGAGTGATGTCTACCAATTCCATCACAGGGGTAAAGTCGGGGTGACAGGATTTGAACCTGCGACATCTTGCTCCCAAAGCAAGCGCGCTACCAAACTGCGCTACACCCCGTTAGTACTCCTGGTGGGAGTCGAACCCACAACTGACCGTTTTTAAAACGGTCGCCTCTGCCAATTGGGCTACAGGAGCATATTTGATACCAAGTTGCTATCAAAAGTTATTTGGGTTGAAGGTTGAAAATTGAAGGTTGAAGGTTGAAGGTTGAAGGTTGTTTGGTTGAAGGTTGTTCGCCTTTGGCGTCCGAAGTAGCCTAGGTTGTTTGGTTGAAGTTTACAACCGGTTAACCTTCAACCGGTTAACTTTCAACCGGTTAACCTACCCTAAACCGAACGCCAAAGGCGAACAACCGGTTAACTTTCAACAATAGAATGCCGGAGTTGGACTCGAACCAACTTCTCCGTGATTCAGAGTCACGGCGACTTGCCAATCGTCCATCCGGCATTGAGCACTTGCAATTGGCAAGTGACAGCCCCCCAAGGTCGGCATCGAACCGACGACCTCTCGCTTTTCAGGCGAGCGCTCTACCCAACTGAGCTACCGGGGGATACAAAGGAGAAAGATGAAACCCCTCCTGACTGCCCTGGCAGGGATCGAACCCGCGACCATCGAGTTAACAGCTCGCTGCTCTTCCAACTGAGCTACAGGGCATTCATCGTGCCGACGGGGATCGAACCCGCAATCACCTGCTTGAAAGGCAAGCGGCTTAACCAAATTTGCCTACGGCACGGGAGCGCGGAGACTGAGATTTGAACTGAGATCAACGGTTTTGGAGACCGTCATGTTGCCAGTTACACCATCTCCGTATCTGGTTGCAGCGGCGGGAGTTGAACCCGCACCCACCTGGTTATGAGCCAGGTGCTCTACCCTTGAGCTACGCTGCTAGGTTACTGATTGGAGCAGGATTTGCACCTGCAACCGATAAAAGCTACTGCAAAGAGCGAGGCTGACGGGAATCGAACCCGCGACTTCCTGTTCGACAGACAGGCGCTCTGACCGTCTGAGCTACAGCCCCAGGACTTGAGCAGTTTATCCGTTGGAGTTTAGATAAATCTTTTAGATAAATCTTTGAGTTCACTCTGTGGGGAATCAACCCAAGGGTCTATCCCCACTTGATGAGCAAACACGGTTATATCCAAACATGAATCAAAAGGTATGTTACATATTTAGTTGTCAAGGTTCCGTGTAAGCTTTGGGATTCGAGCGTTTTGACTCTTTCCTGTCCGCTATGTTTTTATACTACATAAATACTACAAAGGGTGTCAAGGGTTTGGGCAAACTTTTTTTGGAAATTTTTAGGGCTTACGTGGATAGCCGCCATAACCACTATATGTAGTTTTAAATTTTAATTTAAACACTATATGTATAGTTAGGGGGAAGTCCTAATTGTCAGAGGGGCAACGGATGGTTTAAGCGATTTAAGGTGTTTGATATTAATACAAACAGCAAAAGCTGTTGTAGTTAACTTTTAGGTGCGACCCGTGGCGAATTTAATGCTTAATGGTAAGAGCGCACCTTTGCCTTTTGCCTCTTGCCAATGCCATTGCGCGTAGCACTATATGATGTACAGACAGTGCAATAGGACAATGAGCAACAAGCAAGAATGCATTTAGATCCCCTAGTCCCTAATTCTTTGTTGAATCTTTTGCAACTGGCTAGTCCTGTACTACCAGTGGGCGCTTACGGCTATTCTGAGGGTTTGGAAACGTTAGTTGATATTGGTGTGATTCACGACCAGACTACTCTGCACCAGTGGCTAGAGCATCAACTGCGCTATGGAGCCATTCGATTAGAAGCTTATGTGATGGTGCGAGCTTACGAAAATTATGGCAAAGGGGATTTAGAGGGTTTGAACTACTGGAATGCTTGGGTAAGTGCTGCTAAGGAAACTTCTGAATTGCGGACGCAAAGTTGGCAGATGGGTAACTCGTTGATGCGGTTACTGCTGGATTTGCACCCATCCACTGAAACTATTGTCCAGACAACCGATGTCACCTCTGACGCAAATCTAATCTCTCTACACGATGTAGCATCAGCTGTGGGGAAACCCTGTAATTATGCGATCGCGTTTGGGATTGGGGCTGCTAACTGGCAGATTGACATTACAGCCACAGTCTTAGGTTACTTACATAGCTGGGCATCTAATGTCATCGGTGCTGGGGTCAAATTGATTCCCCTTGGTCAAACCGTTGGTCAACAGCTACTACTAGGACTCAACCATAGACTTACTCTGAGCACCGAAGATGTTTTAACTTTGACGGATGAAAAATTAAGTAGTTGTGGTTGGGGATTAGCCCTGGCAAGTATGGCTCACGAAATTCAGTACACACGATTATTTCGCAGTTAATTCTTTTTAAAATTAATAATCCTTTGTAAGCATTCAGCACTCAGCGGTCAGCGGTCAGCTTATTTTATTCAAAAGCTGTTCGGTGTAAGGTTGCCATAGGCCAATGGCACCTCAAGTAGCGTGCGCTTAGTGCATTAGCTAACTTTATTAATCCTTTTTTAAAAGATTAATAAAGTTAGCTGGATTTTTTTGCTGATGTTACCGATATATGCCACATTTGCATGTTACCAAAGTATAGCATTTGTATTTGAGATGTAAACCTGTATGGTCTTTTTTTATTGGACAATAAAACTCTGTAGCTCTTGCCCATTTTGCCTTTTGCCTCTTACCTGCATGCCTTTTTTGGCAAGAATTTTGTTTACAACCTAGATAAAAACGCTATATACTACGACAATTAGCGTATTTTAATAATTAGCCGGATTTTAATGCTAATATAGAGTTATGATTAAGGCAGCCAAAATTTATTTAATTTTTGGTTAATTTCAGTGAAATAATCCTTCTTGATTAAGGTAAAATTAAGCAAATTCAGGGACTAATTTACCTTGAGTTCGACTAACCGAGTTTTGCTGATGGTTAGTGAAACTCGATCAAGGTGCATCTCTACAACCCTGGCTTGACTTGTCTGTTAACATTACGATTTGGGTGCATTTATACAAAACTAGGATTTACGCAAAACTGGGGGACAAACCCTATAATTTATAACAAATATACAACTGGCGTAAGTTCTGAAAACTATACACAATATCAGGATTAACAATTATAGGTATTAGGTATCTAGGTATCTCGCTATCTAGGTATCTACTTATGAGGAAAAACACGGGTACTTGACAAAAGTATGGCTAACCGAAATGCTAGCAAACTAGGATTGTTATTTGTTAAGTATTCATTGTTATTAATTGTTAGTTAGTTACTAATTACTAGTGGGATTGCTATCTATCCATAGAGACACCAATGACGACTCACAAAGTATTGATCACCGACAAACTGGCACAACAGATTCAAGCTTGCGCAACGGAGCAATTGACTGGTCGGTTGGAGATTGAAGATCCCCAAGGTCAGCAGTGGAGTCTTTCTTTTGACTTGGGTCGTTTGACTGGGGCTGCTAGTAAAATGCATCCCATTCGCCGTTGGTGTCGGCAGTTGTCTGTACACTGCCCAGAACTATCAGCATTTCCTGTGTGTCAGGA
>NZ_JAAHHS010000248.1 GCF_010692395.1 Moorena sp. SIO3H5 | reverse complement strand
ATCAATTTCTGAGTCGGTTAAAAGTTTGGCAATTTGGGGAGCATACTCAGAGGCCGCTGCTCCCATCTGACCCAGAGTCGATGCTGCCCTACCACGGACATCACTATCTGAGTCAGTTAAAAGTTTGGCAATTTGGGGAGCGTAGTCTTTAGCTGCTCCCATGGACTCCAGAGCCGATGCCACACTATCACGGACATTAGTATCTGAGTCGGTTAAAAGTTTGGCAATTTGGGGAGCGTAGTCTTTAGCTGCTGCTCCCATCTCACCTAGAGTCGATGACGCATTAAAACGAACATCACTATCTGAGTGGGTTAAAAGTGGAAGGATTTGGGGAGCAGACTCAGATGCTGCTGCTCCCATCTGACCCAGAGCTTTTAGCGCACTACCACGGACTATGGACTGAATCGACTTGTCTTGATTCTCATAGCTCAATAAGTCTGCAATCTTGTCAATTGTCTCTTTAGGAATCTCAAGGGGGGGCTTGAGTTGATCTAATTTATAGTTAGACAATTTCTCGAAAGCTTTAACCCATACCTCGGGATCGGGGTCATCAAGTGCTGCCACAATCCCCTTGAGCTGCCACAATTCTGGCTCAGGGTGCGATTCGTGAGGGTAAGTATTGTGAGCGTGACTCCCGTTGACAATCAACAGTACCGCTACTAGCAGTGCTAACAGATAACAGAGGCACTGAGTAACACCAGTCTTAACGGTAGGGAAAAGCTTTGGGTGGTTGGCATGGCCTCTATGGGGCATGGTGGTAGTTTCCCACGGAGTTAGTAAAGTCAATATATGAAAATATTGTCGCTAGACCCTAAGCCCAGCAACCTTTTGACACTATGATGCTCCCCGAAGATGAATCGATTTTTATTATACCAATCCTAGAGACAATTATATAGCACAGGCAAGATGCCTGTGCTACGGAATTACTCGGTGATCTAAAAAAATTAGAAACTTGGCACCAGGCATCAAGGCTTTCAAAACCTGCACATAGCCCTTGGCATCAGCAGGGCTGTCGAACCGAGCGAAAACCACTGGTGGCTTCGGTGGCAACAACCGAACCATCACCCATGGGTATAGGTGTTCAGTATCAGACATAATATTAAGTTATCTCCTGTAAAGGTGACCCAGAGCCAGCCTTCCAGCCTAGGAAAACTCTTAGGCTGGCTCTTCCCGTGGATTTTAACCTCCACACTTTAAGTGTATCACAAAAAAGATTATATTATAGCATATTTTGAAAATTTTTGTAACAAATTTTTTTTGAGGGAGTAGGGAGCAGTTGTCTAGAACAGGTTTCGACGCTGTGACAAACGGGAATCGGGAATCGGGAATCGGGAATCGGGAATCGGGGGGTGTGGTAAAGGTGGTAAGTGTTCCCCCCGCTGTTTTGGGGGGTTAGGGGGGATCTCCAGTTGGAGTTTAGCTGGGGGATTAGCGATCGCGTAGCGTAGCCCTTCGGGCTAATCGCTTTTGGCGGAAGCTTTGCTTCATCGCATAACTTTTGCCTCTTGCCTCTTGCCTCTTGCCTCTTGCCTTTTGCCTTTTGCCTCTTGCCTTTTGCCTCTTGCCTTTTGCCTATTGCCTCTTGCCTATTGCCTATTGCCTCTTGCCTATTGCCTGTTCCCACCACCGATGTAAACTAATGATTTATAAAACTCCCCCAAGCCGAAAACCCCGTCACAAAGCGAGCGGGGATGAAGGCTGGCAGCGACTTGAGTCGCCGTGAGAAAAATATCTTGGAAAAATCCGAAATTTTAGTCTGAGCGTTGTAGAATAAAGGAGTAAACAGTTTAGGTCGAAACTGATGATAATCTTAGAGTTCAAGGCAAAAGGAAAAAAGTATCAATATTTGGCAATCGACGAGGCCATTAGAACAGTTAAGTTCATCCGTAATAGCTGCCTTAGGTATTGGATGGACAACAAAGAGGTCAACAAGTTTGATCTCAATAAATACAGTGCAGTTCTCGCTAAAAACTTTACCTTTGCTAATGAATTGAACTCTACAGCTCGCCAGTCTAGCGCTGAGAGGGCATGGTCATCAATTATTCGATTCTTTGATAACTGCAAGAAAAAAGTACCTGGAAAGAAAGGGTTTCCAAAATTCCAAAAGAACTGTCGTTCGGTTGAGTACAAGCAGTCTGGCTGGAAGTTGTCCCCTGACAAGAAGTCAATTACATTTAGTGACAAGAAGGGGATTGGAACGCTCAAACTTAAAGGTACATGGGACTTATGGCGTTTCGATAAAAAACAGATTAAGCGGGTTCGGATAGTCCGTCGAGCTGATGGCTACTATGTCCAGTTTTGTGTTTCAGTTGAGATCAAAGAAGAACTAGAACCAACGGGGTCGGCTGTTGCCTTGGATGTTGGACTAAAAGAGTTCTATACTGATTCCACTGGTAACACTGAACCTAACCCACGTTTTTACAGGACGGGAGAAAAACGCCTTAAGTTCTATCAGCGCAGAGTTTCTAAAAAAAAGAAAGGCTCATCCAATCGTAAAAAAGCAGTTAATAGACTAGGCAGGCATCACCTTAAAATAAGTAGACAGCGTGAAGAGCACGCCAAGAGACTGGCTCGCTGCGTAATCCGGTCTAACGACCTGGTCGCCTATGAAGATTTAAAGGTAAAGAATCTGGCTAAAAACCATTGTCTGGCTAAGTCTATTAATGACGCAGGTTGGTATCAATTCAGAAAATGGATGGAGCATTTTGGCACAAAATTTGGAAAGGTAACGGTTGCAGTAAATCCCGCCTATACCAGCCAAAATTGTTCCAACTGCGGTGAGGTTGTTAAAAAGTCTCTATCAACTAGGACTCACACCTGTAAATGTGGATGTGAACTTGACAGAGATCACAATGCCGCCATAAATATCCTAAAAAGAGCCTTGAGTACGGTGGGGCACACCGTAACTTGGGTTGTCAAAAACCTAAACGCTTCAGGAGATCCGACCTCTACTCTTCCTGGTTCCGGCCTGGTCGAGCAAGTTAGATCGTTGAGTGAAGAATCCCCGCGTCTTTAGACCGGGGAGTGTCAAGATGATTTACTTGGTCTAAGACCGTGCTACTAAATAACAAATTAATGAACTTTAGACTAGGTTCGTTTATCCTGCTTCTGTGCCTATATTTACAGAGTTGTACTCAATCTCCTGAGGTTGGGTCTGGGCAACAAAAGCTAATCTTAACAGGAGCAAGTACTGTGGCTCCTTTAGTTTCAGCGTTGGGTAAACGATTTGAAAAGCAAAATCCAGGGATTCGTATTGATGTACAAACCGGTGGTTCGTCTCGTGGACTAGCAGATGTGCGACAAGGACTTTCTGATATTGGTATGGTTTCTCGGACTTTGACAGACGATGAAGCCGTTGGGATGGAAGTTTTTGTGCTTGGACGGGATGGAATTAGCATAATTGTTCATGGTGATAACCCGTTAACAGAAATCACTAGCAAACAGGTCAAGACCATCAGCACGGGTGTTATCAAAAATTGGCAAAGCTTAAATAAAAATGATGCCCCGATCACTTTTGTCCACAGAGCAGAAGGACACTCAACACTAAAGAAATTTCTGGAATACTTTGGAGTGAATAACTCACAGGTAAAGGCGGATGTGGTAATTGGGGATAATCAACAAGGCATAAAAACTGTTGCAGGTAATCCTAATGCTATTGGTTACGTCTCCATTGGTGCTGCGGAATATAGTATGCAGGAGGGTATATCCATCAAGCTTCTGGCACTGGATGGCGTTGAAGCAACCAGTGAAGCAGTCGCTAATGGCAGTTTTCCCTTGCTTCGGCAACTAACTCTGGTGACAAAAGGAAACCCCACTGGACTAGCAAAGCAGTTCATCACATTTGTTCAGGGTGAAGACAATTATGATATCGTTCGGCTACAAAAATTTGTCCCCCCGAAAAATTGATCGGGTTCTAGCTTGGACTGTACGAGGAATTGCCTCTGTGGTAGGTATACTCGTTGTTGTCATTACAGGGTTCTTGATCATTGAATCCTTCCCAATTCTTGATGACATCGGGATATTAGCCTTTTTGACCGATGCTAGCTGGAGTCCCGCTCAAGGATTCTATAACCTTACCCCCATGTTGGTTGGTACCCTATTGGTGGTAACAGGAGCAGTGCTACTAGCCGCTCCCGTTGGGATTTTGTCGGCTTTGTTCTGCCACTATTACGCTCCTCCTTTCCTCGCTAGTTTCTACCGGCGCTTACTGGAGTTAATGGCGGGATTTCCTGGAGTAATTTATGGACTGTGGGGACTGGTAGTATTAGTGCCACTGATTAACCGCATCCATCCCCCAGGAACCAGTTTACTAGCAGGAATACTAATGTTAGCTCTACTGATTATTCCTACCATTGCCCTGACCGTGGACGCGACGTTAGCAGAGATGAACCAAGTTTATTGGCAGGGAGCCGCTTCCCTAGGATTGTCCCGTTGGGGGACGATTTTGGGGATCATGCTACCGGCTGCGCGACTGGGGGTATTTACTGGCATTATCCTAGGGATTGGACGAGCCCTTGGGGAAACGATGCTGGTGTTAATGGTCTGTGGTAATGTGCCTCAGATTCCAGATACACTGTTCGCTCCAATTCGCACCTTACCTGCTAACATTGCTTTGGAAATGGCTTTTGCCCTCGGCAATCATCGTTCATCCCTGTTTGTAACGGGATTGTTGTTGCTGGCAGTTAGTCTGTTTCTGGCGCTCTTGGCAGAAGCGATCGCAGAAGAAAAACACATATACTAGTATAATTGCCTCTGACTTGGGTCATCATCCACTACTGAGTTATTGTACTTTCAGCTTCCATGGCTCTGTTTTCTTCTCACTCTCATGCTGCCCATCCGTCTAAAGGCTGTAAAAAACGGAAATTTTTGAGTGACTCTCGCCATCATCGGCATCGGAGCAAGATTGCTTATCGAGACCGACTGTTGAGCATCATTGTCTGGTTCGTCGCTTTGTCCGTCGCCGCTAGTTTCGCCATAATTCTTGGGCATTTGGTTTGGTATGGATCTAGCCATCTTTCTTGGGAATTCCTGACCACAGACCCTGAAAATGCTGGTCGCGAAGGAGGTATTGCCTCCATATTGGTTTCAACGGCATTGATTTTAGGGGTTTGCCTAGCAGTAGCCCTGCCCCTGGGGTTGGGAACTGCGATCCTGTTAGCTGAATTTACCGCCACCAATAACTTATTTAGTCGGTTGGTGCGACGCAGTTTGGATATGTTGGCGGGAGTTCCTTCCATTGTCTTTGGTTTGTTTGGCAATGCCTTCTTCTGTGTTACCCTTGGTCTTGGCTTCTCTATCCTTTCTGGAGGATTGACCTTGGCCTGTATGGTGCTGCCGATTTTGATTCGTTCCATTGAGGAAGGGCTGCGGGCTGTTCCTGAAGAATACCGTTTGGGTGCTGCATCCTTGGGAATCTCAAGGACTAGCACCCTCATACATCTACTATTACCTGCTGCTGTTCCCAGTTTAGTAGCAGGCTTAATTTTGGGAGTTGGGAGGGTAATCGCTGAAACAGCGGCGTTGATTTACACCAGTGGCTATGTCGATCGCACGCCCACCTCTTTATTTGATTCTGGAAGGGCCTTGTCCTTACATATATATGAGCTATCCATGAATGTCCCTGGCGGGGATGATAATGCCTATGCCTCGGCTGTAATATTAGTTATAGTTATCCTGTTGATCAATACGACAGCGATTTACCTAGGGAAGCAATGGCATAATCGCAGTCTTCAGCAGTGAAAATGTATCATAACTAACATTAATGAGTCAGTTTTCATCCCAGGCAAAACCAGTCATCTCTGCTTCTATCAACAACTGGGCCAATCCTTGCTTATCCACGGATCGGCTCAGTTTATACTATGGTTCGAAACAGGCACTAGAGGATATTACCCTGTCAATTCCCCAGGGTTCTATCACTGCCTTAATTGGCCCATCTGGTTGTGGCAAGACCAGCTTTTTGTATTGTCTCAATCGCTTAATCGATCTGATCCCCAACTGCCTAGTTTATGGTAATGTTTGGTTGGGTGATTCAAATATTCTTCACTCTGAAACTGATACTATCGCTCTCCGCCGTCGGATTGGGACAGTTTTGCAGAAACCAAATCCTTTCCCATTCTCAATCTGGAAAAATATTGCTTTTCCGTTGAAAGAGCATGGTATTATGGAGCGTCGGAAAATTAATGGAATTGTTGAGAGGGTGCTTAGAAATGTTAAGCTCTGGGACGAAGTCAAAGATAGGCTGACAGCCTCAGCATTGCGCCTCTCTGGAGGGCAAAAACAACGTCTTTGCATAGCCCGTACCTTAGCTTTGGCTCCAGAAATTATTTTGATGGATGAGCCTTGTAGTGCCCTAGACCCCATTTCTAGTGGGGTTGTGGAAGACTTGATTGCTAGTTTGCGGGGGAAATACACTGTGGTGATTGTCACCCACAACCTGGCTCAAGCTCGACGGATTGCAGACTATGTGGGGTTATTCTGGGTTCAGTCTGGCTGTGGACGCTTAATTGAATTTGGCCCAGTTGAGCAAATCTTCCAGAATCCCCAACATTCCATTACAGCAGAATACATCAATGGTCAGCGTGGATAAGGGAATCCTGCCACACACTAAGAATCCCAAAGGCTAATTGTAATGAACCAAAATTTACAACTATCCACAGACAATTACTATTCCCAGCCCCGGGAGCAAGGTAAAAGTATTTACACTATCTGGGAAGAAGGAAAAGCCTATAAAGACTCGATCACACCGACAATTTACGACACCAACTACCGAGAATTCATTACCAAAAAAATTGAATCCTTGCTTAACTACAAAGTCACAAGCAATATCTTAAGTATTGGGAGTGGTAACGCTTTTGTTGAAAGCGATTTACATAAAAAAGGGTATAACGTCATAGCCAATGATGTTAATGAAGATGCCATTGAAATTGCTCGAAACAAAGGATTGCCAGTGGTTTTTGCTGATGTAAATCAGTGGGAACCGAAACACAAAAATTTTGATTTAATTTACTGTGATGGAGTGGTTGGACACTTATACAAACCAGAAGTCGGTTTAACAAAGCTCTTCAGTCGTTTACGAGATTGGTTAGTGTCTAACCAGGGTATTCTTCTGATTTCTAATGATGCAGCAGTGATCAATGCTCCTGTACATCCTCACCCAAGGGTGAAAGGTTTTTATTGGTTTTCGGCAGATTATTTGCGTTCGGAGTTAATTAGCGCTGGTTTTGAAGCCGTTGAGAACGAAAGTTTCATCTATCACCGTCCCCTGACAGGAGAAAAAGAACGGTTGATTTTAGAAGCCAGATGTTAATTATGCTGGATTAGTTCAGTTATGGATTTAGGACTAAAAGGCAAAATCGCTTTAGTAACGGCATCGAGTCGAGGCATGGGTAGAGCGATCGCAGAGGGCTTGGCCGCTGAAGGGTGTCAAGTGATTATTTGCGGTAGAGATAAGGATAACTTACTCAAAGCTGCCCAACAAATAGAAGCCAAGACTGGACAAGTCATTACACCTATCCCAGTGGAGCTTGAGCAACAAGATAGTATCTCCCAATTGCTAACGGGCATTACCAATCAATTTTCCACCATTGATATTCTCGTCAATAACGCAGGTGGTATGCCCTACAAGCGTCACTATGAACTAAACCAAGAAGATTGGCAGCAATCATTCGATCTCACCTTTATGAGTCAGGTGACTATAGCTGAAGCATTGCTGCCTTTGATGAAAAAACAGTCTTGGGGTAGGATAATTTTTGTGACTTCAGTAGCCGCCAAACAGCCAGGTATGCTAATCGCCCATTCCCAACGAGCAAGTGTTGTCGCCTATGCTAAAACCCTTGCTAATGAATTGGGGCAGCATAACATTCTGGTTAATAGTATCTGCCCTTCTTTTGCGGTTACAGATAAGTTCTATGAAGTGGCTGATGAAGTGGCAAAAAGACAGGGTAGTTCTCGGGAACAAGTGATCCAGCAATGGATGAAAAGTGTTCCCCTCCGTCGCCCAGCAACAGCAGAAGAAGTGGCTAATTTAGCAGTATTTCTGGCTTCAGAAAAAGCAAGTTATATCACTGGAACCTGTATTCAAGTTGATGGGGGATTTGTGAAAAGTTTGTTTTAGCTGTTTGACCCGGTGGGTGGTGCGTTACGGGACGGAGTGTCTCAATACTGCCTACCGAGAAAATCAGCGGGAGTCCGTCTTATCACGCACCCTACACAACTGGTTTACCTTGAGGGCTAACACATAGTCCCCACCACATAGCCTAGTATCACATTTTGGATGAATTTTTCAGGCGCTTACCCTGAAAATGGATATATTAAGTTTATTAACGTTTTAGCTCAAATTAATCATTTGCATGAGACTATAACTATGATAGGCAGTCCTAGTTAAGCTGCTAGAGTTAAGCTGCTAGGAAGAGATCATAAAAGACTGTTTTGGTATCATCCCCAGGTAGATAGTACTGAAAATGAGTTGTGAACAATAACTTCAGTTTTAAACAGAGTGAATTAGCCACACAGCAAAGTTATGAGGAATTGTTGCGTGCTTGTCAGCAGCAGCTCGAATTAGAACCTAGTAATCCAGATACCTATATCGCTTTAGGAGACTTGCTTCGACAACAGCCAAACCAATTAGAGGACGCTTTGGAAGCTTATCAAAAAGCTATTAATTTAACCCCTAGCCACAATACCTCAGCCTATCGAGGAATTAAGAAGGTCATCAAGCAGGCTGCCTCTGTTGCCACCATTAATCAACCCCCCTATGAAAAAATTATTGTACATACAGCAATAGGTGGTCTGTGCAACCGTTTGGGTATCTTATGTTATTACCTTTGCCTGAGCTACTTTTGGGATATTCCCTTATTTCTGTGCTGGTATCCTGAAGATGCTTGTAACTGTTATTTCCACGAGCTGTTTGAACCGGTCTGTTCCACTATATCTCCTCAATCAATGGTACAAATTTTGACGAGAGAAAATTGTGCCCAAACATTATACGTCTATTTAGATAAGAATGCCTACATAGGCATGAATGTCTATGAAAGATATCTTAAGGAGGAGCTAGATCGTGAGACATTTAGAAGGCAGTACCTAAAATTTGTTAGGAAACTAAAACCATTACAAGACTTACGTCAAGCTCTAGATAAATTTATACAACAGCATTGGACAGATAATATCATTGGTCTACATATTAGACGCACGGACTTATTTAACCATCTAAAGTACAAACAGCTAGAATCAAATTTCTCTTCGGATGAGATGTTTATTAGCGCCATAGAAAGAGAAATATCTAATGGCTGCTCCAAGTTTTTTTTGGCTACAGATAATCAAATAACCCAACAGCTTATCTCCCATAAATTTCCAAACAAAATTATTAGCTATTGTCAAAAATTTAATAGTGAGAATAAACGTCAAACACCTGTCAAAAATGCTGTGATAGATCTATACCTGCTTTCTAAGTGCCAAAAAATTATCGGTTCTTACTACTCTAGTTTTAGTGAATATGCTGCTGACTTAGGTGACATTCCTTTAATTTACCCCTAAGCTAATGATTATTTCTCACAAGTACCACTTCATTTTTATAAAAACAACCAAAACCGCTGGAACAAGCATCGAAATCGCTTTATCTAAATTTTGTGGTAGCGAAGACATTATCACGCCGATTTACCCAGAAGAAGAAATGAGGGCACAATTGGGCTATCGAGGTGCTCAAAACTATCAAACTGATGGTTTTTATAATCATATTCATGCTGCGGAGATCAAAAAGTTGATTGGAGATAAGATCTGGAACAGCTACTACAAGTTTTGTTTCGAGAGAAATCCTTGGGATCGTTTTGTATCCTATTACTATTGGCGTTATCAGCTAGAACCACGTCCAACCATTGCTGAGTTTTTAGAGTCAGAGTTCAAACCTCTGTTTTTCCTGAGGAGGACGGGGTTTAAATTGTATACTATTGATGGAGAAGTCGCCGTAGATAGAGTTTGTCTTTATGAGAATCTCCAGGAAGAATTAGAACAATTAAGGATTCGATTAGGGCTACCTGAAACCTTACAATTGCCTAGAGCTAAATCTTCTACCAGAAAAGATCAGCGAAGCTATCGCGAAATTTTAGACGAAAATACCCAAAAACTCATCCGAGAGACATTTAGTAAAGAAATTAGCATGTTTGGTTATGCTCTGTAACGATTTCCAATGTGTTTTTGTTCATATCCCCAAAGTGGCCGGAGAAAGCATTGAGGGTTTTTTTTCTAGCTTGCTTGGTGTCACCAGAGAGATGTTGCTGCTTAGACCCAATAGAGATCCGAAACTAGGCCCGGAGCAGCTCTCCCATCTAACCGCAGAAGAATATGTTAGGTTTGGGCATATGACACCAGAACAATTCAAGTCTTACTATAAATTTTCTTTTGTCCGAAATCCTTGGAAACGATTAGCATCTGAATATATTTTTAAGAGATATATAGACAAGTTTGAATTTAAGGACTTTGTTTTTAACAATTTCCCCAAACCAAATCCTTATAGTGATGCCTCTCGACATGTCTTACCGCAGTATGATTTCCTTTATGACTCTCAAGGAAATCGTTTAGTGGATTTTGTGGGCAAATTTGAGAACCTGCAAGCAGATTTTAATATTGTCTGCCAAAAGCTGGGAATAAAAGACACTAAACTTCCTCATCTGAATTCAAATAAACAAAACAAGATTGTGAAGGGGTACAAACAGGATTACAAACCTTATTTGGAGTATTATGATGATGAAACGAAAGAATTTGTAGGTAAAATTTACCAAAAAGACATTGAAACCTTTGACTATAAATTTACCGATTAATAATTAACTATTTGGTTAAGCTGTCACGCATCTAAACTGCACAATTAGTCATGAAATAGACGGTGGTAAACTTATTTATTAAAATAAGTCTTTAAGCCATCCATTATAGCTGTTTTAAATATGCAAGTTATTTAAAGGCATTGTTTTTAAAAAAATATTACGCAAAAAACTTAAAATAACTGACTAACTTAGACAAAAAAAAAATATAAAAAACTTGTATTAAATCGTGTATGATAGATTTTCATAGTATCATTAAAAAAAATTGTAAAAACAAAATGAAATTTATGGAAGGTTTACTTACCTTCCTACGGAAGCTACTTATGCTATTTTTAGTAGCAATATTTATTGCCGTAGGAACATTTACTGAAAAAGCTGAAGCTCAAACTCATCCAGCATTTCAAAACCCAGATTTCATAGATGCTGACGAATACAAAATTACCCTAGAAGCAACTAACGGAACGTTCACCATTGATAGTGATACAGGTGATCTAGGACCATACGATGGTTTACTTTATGGGGCTAGGTATTCTAAAAAGCAGGGTACAACTGAAGAGAGTGATTGCACAGGGGGTAGTACCTTTAACACAGATGGCAGCTATTGTCAGTATACTCCCGCCTACAATCCGCCAGTCATAGTAGTTAGCCCTGGTGAAACTATGGACTTGACTCTTGACAATAACTTACCTGTGCTCAACCCTCAACAAGCACAAGAACTTGTACCACCAGTAAAGTACAACTTAGAGGCTGTATCTCACGATACTAACCTTCACTATCACGGCTTCAACGTATCGCCATTATTGGGTGCTGATGATGTGGTCGTCCCAATTCACTCTAGTAACACACCAGAGATGCAAAATAATCTTTTTACTCCTAGTGGTTCTAGTGATCAATTTAATGTAATACCGACAACAATAAATTATCAA
>NZ_JAAHHS010000247.1 GCF_010692395.1 Moorena sp. SIO3H5 | reverse complement strand
TTCGCCGTTGGTGTCGGCAGTTGTCTGTACACTGCCCAGAACTATCAGCATTTCCTGTGTGTCAGGGGTCGTCGGCTCAGCCGGTGTATTGGGATTACCCATCTCTAGCAGAACTAGTCAGACAGGGGAAAGTACCCCTGAGACAGATGAGGTCAGTTGTTGCTGGCAACTGTACAGAAATACTCTTCGATATCATCCAACGGCAGAAACAACTCTGCTGTGGTTCATCAGAGCAACTAACTTACAGGCAGATTCCTCAACAGACTATTGATTCAAGCTCTGATTCAAGGTTTGATTCAAGCTTGGTAGTAATTCGATCTTCACAGATAATGCAACAGGCAACGCTGGCTTGGGAGCCTTGGCAACAGGCTGGTTTGGTAAATATTTCGCCTTCTTTGGCTCCGGTGATCTGGGATGCTGACAAATTGCGACAGCAGACCTCATTACTGGCCTACCACAACCTGACTACCTTAGTGGATGGCGATCGCACTTTAAGGGATTTAGCTGTGAGCGTCAAACAGAATCTTTTGGCTGTGACCCAATCAATCATGCCCTACATCCGAGTACAGGTGATGGGTTTGATCTGTGTTGGAGACTTCCGCTGTGATACTCACTTTAATCAAGCCACTAATCCTCAGCCAGAAACTACGGGAACCAAAGGACCAGTAATGACATTACCAGCTAGTCCCTTGGTAGTTTATATCGAAGACAGCCAAATCGATCGGCTGACCATGAGTCAAATTCTTGCCAATGCTGGGTATCGATTTATCAATGTTCAAGACCCAATCAAAGCCTTGCCGACGTTGCTACAGCACAAACCACAGCTGATCTTCTTGGATTTAGTCATGCCGGTTTTAAACGGGTATGAACTCTGTGCACAAATTCGTCGGGTTTCCGTGTTTCAAGACACACCAGTGATTATGGTCACCAGTAATGACGGAATTGTAGACCGAGTGCGGTCAAAGATAGTCGGTTCTACAGACTTTTTAGCAAAGCCTATTACTCGCTCAAAGGTATTGACAATTCTACAGAGGCATCTCGGGGTTAGTCGTAATATCCTGTTCGGTTTAATACTTACTTTAATACTTAACTTATAGCGGTTCTCATAGTAATGAGGTACACATAATGTTTTCCCACGTCCGACTTCCCTCTCTTCCCTTCCTGGGAGGGTTTAGGGGCGGGTTCCTGTTCCCTGTTCCAAAGTCCCTGGTCTCTGCCAGGACGAAAGTACCTAAGCGATTTTATAAATGCTATAGTTGACTACTTATTAGTCTTTTTTTTGTTAATTTAAAATTCAAAATATAAACTTGATGAGTTATACTTGACAGGTTGAAATTACCAAATTTAAATTAACATTATGACTACTTTTAGAGTAAGGAAATTTTATGAATACAGTCCTTTTGGTTGAAGATAGTTTGACAGAAAATGAGATGCTAAGTTGTTACCTCAGACAAGCTGGTCTCAAGGTAGTTAGTGTCACCAGTAGTGAGGATGCCCAGATTAAACTTCAGTCCCAGAAACCAGATGTGGTGATTCTCGATGTGATTTTGCCAGGACAAAGCGGGTTTGAACTGTGCCGGGAACTCAAGACTAATTCAAACACCCAAACCATCCCAGTGGTGATTTGCTCAACTAAAGGAACTGATGCCGACAAACTCTGGGGTTCGATGCTGGGAGCTGATGCCTATTTACCTAAACCGATAAACCAGCAAGAACTAAAACAAACAATTCAGCAATTGTTAGGTATTACCCATTAGGTATTAGGTATTAGGTAATGTTGAACTCCCTTGACCCAGTGGTAACACAAACCAATCTTGATCTACTCAACTTAGATCCACTAGCCCCAGAAACCCGAGTGCGGTTCCTGCGTTTTCCTCTTGGCTTTGAGGATAGTATTCTGTTGCCCCTAGAGCAGATTACGGAAATTATCAGGGTGAATGTGCTGGACGTTTTGCTGGTGCCGGAAATGCCCAGTTGCATTTTGGGAATTGGTAATTGGCGCTCAGAAATGCTCTGGTTGGTAGACCTAAACGAGCTGGTTGGCTATCCACCTTTGTCAGAGCTTGGGCAAGTTTCGGTATCTCCTGTGGCAATCGTGGTTGAGGCCAATGACCAGTCTGTGGGTCTGGTGGTGTCGCAAGTCAATGAGATTGAGTTACATGAATTGGAGCAACTCCAGCCAGCATCTCCTGGCTTATTTCCTCAATCGCTACTGCCTTTTCTGCTGGGGTATCTGCCTGGGGATGGCACTACAGTCTTGGATGTCAAGGCTATTACTGAGTTTCCCCTATGGCAGACAAATCAAGAAGGGCAGTCTTGAGGTTTTTCGACCAAATCAATCCCATCAAACCAATGATGACTGCTTGACAAGCTCGTCACTAACTCTGCCCATTGAACAGTCGATTGGCAGCGTTACTACCGACTCGATTGCCTCTGAAATGCCATCATGGTCGGCAATTTTACCATTATCAGATGTTGAAAAAAGCGATGCAGCGCGGTCTTGGGGAGGCAGTGCGGTCTTGGGGAGCCAGTGCGGTCTTGGGGGTTTCCCCCATGAGCAACTGGCGTGGTTCCCCCCATGAGCGACTGCCGTTGGTTTCCACGGGGCTTTCAAGGTGCGGACGCAGGTTCCGCACGCAGCCCCTCCCCAGGAGCGACTGCATCAAGAAAGGAAACTATAACTATGTCAAAATTTGATCAATCTAAGGAAATACTCACATCTTCGTCCCAACTCAATCAATCATCGAGTAATGGCAATGGCAAGGGGACACCTAACGGTGTGAAGCTCCACCTAGCTGTGGATATTGAGGAATACTGCAAGGGTGAGCGGCAGTGGTTATTCCACCTGGCCACTCAGATGCGCAAAGCAGAAACTAGTGATGCCCTGTTGAGAACCACCGTGACTGAGGTTAGTCAGCGTTTACGGGTAGACCGAGCCTTGATTTTTCGCTTCCAGTCCGAGAATCGAGGTACAGTGCTAGTTGAGTCGATGGTGGGTGGCTATACTCCCAGCCAGGAGGAGTGCCTGCCGGTGATTGCTTTTGGGGCAGAGAATCGCTCAGCCTATGAGCAACAGGAAGTTATAGCCCTTCATGATATTAATGACCGGGCTCTGAGTCCGTTTCAACTCCAACTGCTAGAACGATTCCAGGTCAAAGCCAGCCTAAGTCTACCAATTTTGCTCGAAGGGCAATTGTGGGGCTTACTAGTGGTACAGCAATGTTCTGGTTCTCGGGAATGGCAGGAAGCTGACATTAGTCTGCTCTACCAAGTTGTGACTGAACTGAGGCTAAGTCTACAGCCAATGGAATCTTTTACCCGACGGCGAGAGCAGGTGAAGCAAGAAAAGGTCTTGGCTCAAATCTTGGCCACAATTCCACCGTCAAATGTACCCGAGATTTCCCTGGGCAACATTTGTGAAGAACTACGCCTGTTTTTCAAGGCGGATCGGGTAGTGGTTTATCGCTTCAATCCAGACTGGAGTGGTGAATTTGTGGCTGAGTCAGTTGCAGAGGGTTGGGTGAGGCTGCTCGAAGACCAAAAGCAAAATCCTAACCTGACATCAGCCGATATATTGTCCTCTAAGCGCTGTACGGTCAAGCAAATCGGATCTGTGGCCAGCCCCAATACCGATACCTATTTAAAGCAGACACAAGGGGGCGGCTATTTCAAACGTCATCAGGTACAGCGAGTTGACGACATCTATAGCGCTGGTTTTTCTGAATGCTACATTGAAACCTTAGAAAAATACCAGACCAAGGCTTATATTATAGCCCCAATCTTTGATGGTGAATACCTCTGGGGCTTATTCGCCGTTTACCAGAACTCTCGCCCTCGGCGTTGGCAAGATAGTGACGTCATGCTTCTGTCATTACTTAGTGACCGTCTCAGTAGTATTCTCAAGCAATTGGACATGGCAGCCCAGCTAGAGGAGACATCGGAGCAACTGGATATTGCTGTTCAGGGGGAACACATAGCAAGTCGCTTGCTTGATAAGATACTTAAAAGTTCCGACATCAACAGTGTTTTTCAGACCGCTACTAAAGAAATCCGGCAGCAGCTCAAGTGCGATCGCGTTGCTGTGTATCGCTTCAATCGAGACTGGAGTGGTGAGTTTGTGGCTGAGGATGTCGGACATGGTTGGATACCGTTAGTTGAACCGAGTATTAAAAAAGTCTGGCGCGATACCTATTTGGAGAACACCCAAGGCGGTCGGTATCGCCACAATCAAACCTTAGCCGTTGATGACATTTACAAGGTTGGTTACGATCAGTGTCACATTGACCTGTTAGAGCAATTTCAGGCAAAAGCTTATGTGATTGTACCGATTCTGCAAGGGGAAACCCTGTGGGGTTTACTGGCAGCTTACCAGAACAATGGCCCTCGTCACTGGCAGAAAATGGAGGTGGGTATACTGGCTCACATGGGCCGACAATTTGGGGTTGGCCTCCAGCAAACGGAGTATATTGATCAACTGCGCGCAAAATCCAGCCAACTGTTAAAGGCTTCAGACATAGAAAAATCAGCGGTCAGAGTCATCAACAAGATCCGGCAATCTCGGCAACTGGATACCATTTTCAAGACCACAACCATAGAAATCCGTAAGCTCCTGATGGCTGACCGGGTGGGTCTGTTTCGCTTTGACCCTGAGTCTGGCTATAACGATGGACAGTTGGTGTCTGAAGATGTGGCCAATGAGTACGATGCTATCCTGGGTAAGAAAATTCACGACCATTGCTTTAGTGAAGAGTATTCCGCCCACTATGTCGAAGGGCAAGTACACACAGTTGCTGATATCTACAATGGGGATCTCAGTGATTGCTACATTGAGCTGCTAGCTCAGTTTCAAGTCCGGGCTAACCTGGTGGTGCCATTGTGTAAAGGCACTGAACTGTGGGGATTGTTGTGCATTCACCAATGCAGTCAGCCCCGTCAATGGCAGGAGTATGAGATTGATTTTGTCAAGCAGATTGCCCTTCACTTTGAAGTTGCTCTACAACAAACAGAGTACCTAGCCCAAGTAGAGGCCAAATCCACCCAGGTCGCTAAAACCGCACGGATCGAGCGAGGGGTAGTTAGAATCATCAACAAGATCGGTCAGTCTCGAAACCTCGATACCATTTTCAATACCACAACCATAGAAATTCGTAAGCTTCTTCAGGTTGACCGGGTGGGTGTATTTCGGTTTTACCCTAACTCTGGCTTTGATGATGGGGAATTGGTATCTGAGGATGTGGCATCAGGCTACGATGCCATGCTAGGAATCAAACTTAACGACCACTGCTTTGGTGAAGAGTATGCCCCTCACTACACCGAAGGACGAGTGCAAGTGGTTGCTGATGTCTACAATGGGGGACTGAGTGATTGCCATATTGAGCTGCTGGCTCAGTTCCAAGTCCGGGCTAATCTGGTTGTGCCCCTACTTCAAGGACCATTATTGTGGGGATTGTTGTGCATTCACCAATGCAGTCAGCCCCGTCAATGGCAGGAATATGAGATTGATTTTGCCAAGCAGATTGCCCTGCACTTTGGGGTAGCCCTACAGCAATTGAGCTACCTGGAGCAAGTGGAGACCAAATCCCACCAGCTTGGCCAAGCTGCTGTGCGGGAGCGAGTAGTAGCAAGCCTTAGCAACAATTTGTCCCAGTCTCTAGATGTTTACAGTATCTTCGAGAGAATCACCAAAGAGTTACAGCAAGTGTTGGGAGCTGACCGGGTAGTGATCTATCGCTTTAACTCCGACTGGAGTGGTCAATTTATGGCTGAATCCGTTGCCCCTGGCTGGCTTTCTCTAATCACTGAACAAGAAACAGACGAGCATCTGAAGGTGGATCTAACGGCTTCTGAGCGCTGCACGGTTACAGCCCTCAGTGTTAATTCTCGTCATCATATTGATACTTACTTGCAAGACACCAAGGGTGGAGACTTCGCCCGAGGTGACCACTTCAAGAAGGTTGATGACATCTACACCATGGGTTTCGCTCCCTGCTACATCAACACTCTGGAAAAATTCCAAACCAAGGCATATCTGATTATGCCGATTTTTCAAGGTGACAAGCTCTGGGGGCTACTAGCCGCTTACCAAAATACGGGACCGCGTCAGTGGCAAGATACCGATGTCACCCTGATGCTCCAGATTAGTAATTCCCTGGGATTAGCCTTGCAGCGATCCCATTACCTCGATCAGGTGCGAGCCCAATCTAGCCAACTCACCAAAGCGGCTCAAATCGCTCAGGGGGTAACCAAAATAGTCGGTAAGCTATTCCAATCTCGGGATGCAAATACCATCTATCATATTACTACCCAAAACGTCCGGCAGCTGCTCAAATGCGATCGCGTCGCCGTCTATCAATTCAATCGAGATTGGACTGGTCAGTTTGTGGCTGAGGCAGTTGCCACCGGTTGGTTGCCATGGGTGGGAGCAGATATCCAAGCCTTGTGGCCCGATACTTATCTACAAGACCTCCAGGGAGGTCGGTATCGTAATCGTGAAAGCTTGGCAGTTGATGACATTTACACCGTTGGTTATTCTGACGATTATCTCGAAACCTTGGAGCAATATGAGGTTAAGGCTTATATGCTGGCACCGATTCTGATCGAAGGAAGCTTATGGGGTTTACTGGGTACCTACCAAAATACTGGTGCTCGTGACTGGCAAGAGTTTGAATTCAACGCCCTGGTTCAGATTGGGCTGCAACTAGGAGCAGCCCTGCAACAGGCCGAGTATCTCGCACAAATCCAAGACCAGTCCCAGCAGCTCACCAATGCCGCACAACGGGAGAAAGCCGATAAAGAAGCAGTACAGCGGGAGGTCATGCAGTTGCTCTCAGCCGTGCGGCCAGCTCTAGAAGGAGACCTGACTGTCCGAGCTCCGGTCACCAACAATGAAGTAGGTACCATTGCTGATGCTTACAACAACACCTTACAAAGCCTGCGCCGGATCGTGACTCAAGTGCAGCAAGCCTCCAGGAAAGTTGCCCAAACCTCTGTTGACAGGGAATCCTCCATTGCTTTGCTCACAGCCCAAGCCCAGCAACAATTTATGGCTCTCGGTGAAGCAACAGAGCACATCCAGACCATGGTTAATTCTACAGAAGCTGTCGGTCAGAGTGCTCAACAAGTGGAAGTGGCAGTCCAAACCGCTAACCAAACCCTCCAAGAAGGGGATGCCGCCATGAACCGTACCGTAGATGGAATTCTCGAAATCCGGGAGACAGTGGCCGAAACCAGCAAACGGCTTAAGCGCTTGAGCGAATCGTCCCAGAAGGTTTCGAGGGTAGTGAACCTGATTAGCAACTTTACGAATCAGACCCAATTGCTAGCGTTGAATGCAGCCATTGAAGCCACCAGGGCCGGTGAGTATGGACGAGGTTTTGTAGTTGTTGCCGATGAAGTCCGTTCTCTAGCGCGTCAGTCAGCAGAAGCCACCACTGAGATTGAGCAGTTGGTGCAAGAGATCCAGAAGAGTACTGCTGAGGTTTCTACAGCCATGGATAAAGGTATTCAACAGGTTGCCCAAGGAACGGCAATAGTACAAGATACCCGTCTAACTCTCAATGCCATTGTTGAAGCCACCAGCCAAATCAGCCATCTCGTAGACGGTATTACCCAAGCCACCCAGGTACAGACCGAAGAGTTCCAATCCGTGACCACTACCATGACTGAAGTTGCAGGAATTGCCAACAAGACCTCTTCCGATGCCATGGAAATTTCTACCTCTTTCCAAGAACTCCTAGCCATGGCGAAGAATCTTCAAGCCAGTGCTGACCAGTTCAAGGTTGAGTAGTCAAAAGCCATTGCTAAAACGCATTTAAAATGAATTTTAGCAATGGCAATAGGCAATAGGAAATAGGCAATAGGCAATAGGCAATAGGCAATAGGCAAAATGGTACTGGGATATATCTGTTTTATTTGATTTCATGCTATATAGCGTTTCTAGTACTCATGAGGTACACATTATTTTTTCCCTCTTCCCTCTTCCCTTCCCCTCCTGGGAGGGGTTAGGGGTGGGTTCCTCTTCCCTGCTCCCTGCTCCCTGCTCCCTGCTCCCTGCTCCCTGCTCCCTGCTCCCTAAAAACCAGAAATTTGTACCTCACAAGTCGTAGAATTGCTATATACATTTTTAAGCAAAAAAGCTTAATTAAACCTGGCATTAGTTATTATATAATAACTAATTTAAAAGGTTTTTATACAATAACTAATCACTAATAATACGAGCATTTTTTATTCTAATCAGGTAGAGATCATTTTTTGGAATTTTATCGCAATTCCCGATTCCCGATTCCCGATTCCCAATTCCCGATTCCCGATTCCCTACTCCCGATTCCCGATTCCCGATTCCCGATTCCCGATTCCCGATTCCCGATTCCCGATTACCAATTCCCGATTCCCTAAAACCTAGGACGAAAATACCTCACCCAATTGATAACTACTCTAATGACTAATGACCCGAAAATTCGTGAACAAAGCTATCGCTACTTTCTCCAGGAAGCACCGGAACTGCTGCAAGTTTTGGAAGAGGATTTGCTGAGTTTGCCAGAAAACTATAGCATCAATAAAGTCAACAACTTGATGCGCACTACCCATACCCTTAAAGGCGCAGCAGCTAGCATTGGCTTGGAAACAATTGCCACTGTCGCTCACTCCTTGGAGGATGTTTTCAAAGCTCTGTTTAACCCAGACTTGTCCATTGATCCAGAAATTGAAGCCTTACTCTTTCAAGCTTATGAGTGTCTCCGCCTACCTCTAACCGCTGAACTCACAGGGAGGCAAATCGATGACACCGAAATCAAGAATCGAACTGCTGCTGTTGTTGCCCAAATCCAACAGAAGCTGGGAGACTGTTTTGATCTCGAATCCTATCTGCCCACCTCAGTAGAATTGGGCTTCGACGTCACCCAGTCCATATTTGAAGTGGGGGTTAGTCAAGGGTTAGACTTAATCCAAGCTGCCCTAAATAGTGACAATCCCACTGAAATCAGCATCACAGTTCGCCACCAAGCAGAGGTTTTCTTGGGGTTAGGGGAATCCATTGATTTACCAGGATTTGCCGCTATTGCCAAAAATGCGATCGCAGCCCTAGACCAACATCCCGATCAGGTGGTCACCATTGCCAAGACCGCTTTGTGTGATTTCCAAGCCGCACAAGCAGCAGTGCTAAAAGGGGATAGGACTCAAGGCGGTCAACCTTCTATGGCTCTGCAACAACTCGCTAACCTTAGGTCTTCAAGTCAAAATTCACAAGTCAAAATTCACAATGAATCTTCTATCTTCGGCAACGGAAAAGAACAAAAAGAAGCTGATACACAATACATTGTGATAGATAACTGGTCTTCCCTGGATTCATTCATCGAGTCATTCCCCAATCCCAAGTTGAGTAATAGTGACCCAGAACAAGACCTTAATCCGGTTGATACCAGAGTAGAAGAAGGAGAATATTTTGTTACTAATTATGATGGTAACACTCAATATAAATTATCCCATAATTATGAATTTATCACCCCTATTGTAGAATCAGAAATCATTGATTTTTATCATAAACATAATAAAAAAGAGAAGGAATATAATAAAAAAAAGACGAAAAAAAACGAAATACAAGATAACCAAACAACATTATCTTCTTCTTCTTATTCCTATTCTTCCCCCCCTCCCCAATCCTCTCCTTCTTCCGTGACTCATCCAGAATCTAAAACAAGGAAACAGTCCCAGCTTGTGGAGATGATCTGGGGAGGGTCAACCCCACTAGATCACCAAACCTCTGATCAAAGTAAAGAGTTCCAGAGGTCAGACCTTCAAGATATAGATGTCTGGGATAGAGAGATAGCGTCCCCTGAGCAAGAAGTCGGCACAGAAAAAAATTTTATTTTGCACAACATGGGGATGATTGATGGAGATAATCAAAAGAAAGAACAAGGACAAGATCCTGAAGTTATTACAGACGAGATCATCCCCCCCATAGGCAACACTAGAAATTCCCCTCTAAACTCTTCCCATCTCGCCATAACTCCCTCCAACCAACATCCCAGCATGCCATCATCTAGGGATCTATCTGGTACTGTGCGGATAAATATTGAGCATCTAGAATACCTCAATTACACCATTGGGGAATTACTAACCAACCAAAACAGCCAGTTGCTCGAAAATGAACAACTGCTGCGGGCAGTGCGAGTACTCCAAGATCGTGTCCAGCAACATCAGCAAGTGCTCGAACAAGTACAAGATTGGTACGACAGCCTGTTTATTTTGAAGCAACAAAAGCAGATTAGGCAAAGGTTGCAGGTTAACACGTTTAATGTTGAAGATTTCAACAAAAACAAAGCTACCAACCCCAATCCTACTACCAAGCTACCCTACTCGAACGCCAAAGCCGAACAACCTCATAACCTTGGCCTATTGGCCACGCTACGCGAACAACCTCATAACCTTGGCCTATTGGCCACGCTACGCGAACAACCTCATAACCTTGGCCTATTGGCCACGCTACGCGAACAACCTCATAACCTTCTTGATACAGACTATTTCGATGACCTGGAACTAAAACGTTATAGTACACCCGAGCTTCTGATTCAGTCAGTTCTAGAAGACGCTGTACAATTAACAGAAGCTGCCCACGACATTGAACTGTTCACCACCCAATCCAGTAAGACTCTCGAACAACAACGTCGGTTGTTAACCAACCATCGTGATGTCTTGATGGAAGCCAGGATGTTGCCTTTAAGGGAAATATTTAGTCGTTTCCCCCCTGTGATCAAGCAGTTGTCAGCCTCCCACCATAAGCTGGTCGAGCTAAAAATCTCTGGTTCTGACGTTTTAGTGGATAAAGTTGTCGCCCAGAAGCTGTACGATCCCCTGCTGCATCTTGTGCGTAATGCTTTTGACCACGGCATTGAGACTCCTGCTGTCAGGCAACAACAAGGCAAACCAGAAACAGGATTAATTGAAATCACTGCTTGCCATCGGGGCAGACATTTGGTGATTGAAGTCTTTGATGACGGGCCAGGGTTGAATTTTAAACGGATTCGCCAACTAGCAGTAGAACGTGAACTCATAGACCTGGAACAAAGTAATACTCTGAGTGAGGCTCAGCTGAGGAATTTGTTGTTTGAACCAGGCTTTTCCACTGTCTCTGGGGTGAATAACCTTTCTGGACGTGGTGTTGGTCTTGATATTGTCCTAAACCAGGTCAAAGCTCTCAGGGGTTCGGTAATAGTTGATTCTTTTCCCCACCAAGGCACCAGATTTAGACTACAAATTCCCCTGAGTTTAACCATAGATAAGTTACTCCTGTGTCAGGCTGGGAAGCAAGTTTATGGGTTGATCACTAATCAAGTCAAGCAAATTATCATTCCTGAGGAACACCAGCTCCGATCTTGGGAAGATGGTAAAATCCTTCACTTAGGAAAGGGCAGTGATCAGCAACTGGTAAAAGTCTACCAACTTGGGCAAGTCCTAGATTATTCCTCTGTCGCTTCTCCATTCTCGGTAACCCATCGGCCTCAACCTGTTGTTGCTAAAGAAACGATCAGACCAATCATTGTGATCCATTACCAGGATCAGCTTGTCGGTCTCGAGGTAGACCAACTGCTCGGAGACCAGGAGTTGGTGATTCGTCCTTTGGGAACAATGATTGTGCCACCCCCCTATGTCAATGGGGGCAGTATTCTCGCCGATGGTCGGTTGACACTGGTGCTGGATGGGACTGAATTGATCCAGTACTTGTCTGACCAGCAAACCGATGGCAGTCAAAGGTTACAGCTTGGCACATTGAAGA
>NZ_JAAHHS010000246.1 GCF_010692395.1 Moorena sp. SIO3H5 | reverse complement strand
TCTACGGAATTGATTAATCGGGGTCACAGGATCACAATTTTGGCAACTAAAGGATCTACAGCTTGGGGAATGCCTCTGGTAGAAATTGATGGTGTTCTGGAAACTAGTATTCAAACTCAAACAAGAGACACTCCTACTATCATCCCCCCATCCTCGGTATTGGCTAATATGTGGGACTATGGGCGGCAAGTTCAAACCCACTATGACTTGATTATTAACTTTGCCTACGACTGGTTACCGTTTTACCTAACCCCTTTTTTCACTCGTCCCATTGCTCACCTAGTGAGTATGGGTTCATTAACCGAGGCGATGGATCAGATCATCGAACAAGTTGCCATTAATTTTCCTGGCACAATTGGGGTTCATTCAATGGCTCAAGGGGCAACATTTTCCTTCAAGAATCGCTGTCGTTGTTTGGGCAATGGCATTGATTTGTCTGTCTATTCCTTTTGTGACTCTCCCTCACCCTGGGTCGGCTGGGTGGGTCGAATTTCTCCAGAAAAAGGCTTAGAAGATGCAGTGGCAGCATCCGATTTCACGGCTACGCCACTAAAAATTATGGGTCTTAGACAAAATAAACCCTATTGGGAGCAGATTCTCCAGGATTACCCCAATGCCCCTCTAGAATACCTGGGTTTTTTCCGAACTGATCAACTCCAAAAACACTTGCGCCAGTGTCGAGCCTTACTGATGACGCCTCATTGGGTCGAAGCATTTAGTACTGTGGTCATGGAAGCCCTCGCTTGTGGAGTACCAGTCATTTCCTATGACCGTGGTGGATCAGCAGAAATTATCGAAGATGGTAAAAATGGCTTTTTGGTAGAACCCGATTCTGTGGAAGGCTTGGTAGAAGCCTTGGGAAACTTGGATAAAATTGACCGCCGTGAATGCCGTTGCCTCCTCGAAGCTCAATACTCTAATCAGGCCATGGGCGATCGCGTAGAGCAGTGGCTCTGGGATATTTTAAAGGACGGTGGTGATAGTTGCTAGTTCATTAAGATTTGTAAATAAAAGTAATTTTGTAGTTCTTGATACAGAATAAATGCTAAAGTTATAAATGTAAGGGAAATTAATCCTATCAAAATCTTCTATAAGCAATCGGAGAAGGGAAAATGTCTACTCAAGAAAAAGCTAGGGCTCTGATGATGAATCACCATCACATGATCAAAAATCGTCAGCAATCTATGCTCGGTCGCGTGGCTTCCGAAGTAGGACTAGATAACATAGATTCTGACTACTGGGGTACTATCCAAGGTAAACCCCATCCTAGTTTCCGCTCTACTTATGACCGTAGCAATGCTGCACTCAGCTAATACTTTGTGAATTTAGCTATGGGTAGTGCTAAATATTTAGCACTACCGATATTTCCATCAATGGCTGTGGGCAGAACCAACCATAGTTTTATTTTTTAGAACTCTGCACTTAAAGGAGTTCTGGGAAACGGAATTACATCCCGAATATTTGCCATACCAGTCATAAATTGAACCAATCGCTCAAATCCCAAACCAAATCCAGCATGGGGCACTGTACCATAACGTCGCAAATCTAAATACCACCATAAATCTTCTGGATTCATGCCCTGATTCTGAATTCGCTTCTCTAATATATCCAGCCGTTCTTCCCGCTGAGCACCACCAATAATCTCCCCAATCCTAGGCGCAAGCACATCCATTGCTGCTACAGTCTTTTCGTCGTCATTTAACCGCATATAAAAGGCTTTAATCTCTACTGGATAATCCGTGACAATGACGGGCTTTTTAAACAACTCTTCAGCTAGATACCGTTCGTGTTCTGACTGCAAATCTACACCCCAACTTACCTCATACTCAAACTTACGATCCGTTTTCTCCAGTAATGCGATCGCATCTGTATAAGTAATCCGCTCAAACTGATTATTGATAATATTATCAGCAGTAGCGAGAACATTGTTATCGATCCGCTTGTTGAAAAATTCCAGATCTTCTGGACAGTTTTCCAGCACTGACTTAAATACATGCTTGAGAAAGGCTTCTGCTAAATCCATATCCCCCTTCAAATCGCAGAATGCCATCTCAGGCTCCACCATCCAAAATTCTGCTAGATGTCGAGAGGTATTAGAATTCTCGGCTCGGAATGTAGGACCAAAGGTGTACACATCCCGAAACGCCATTGACATAATTTCTGCTTGTAATTGACCACTGACAGTCAGGTAAGTCGGTCGTCCAAAAAAGTCCTGAGTGTAATCGACTGCTTCATTATCGGTTTTGGGAATGTTGTTTAAGTCTAGGTTAGTGACACTGAACAACTCCCCCGCTCCTTCACAGTCACTAGCGGTGATAATTGGGGTATGAACCCACAAGAAGCCTCGTTCTTGAAAAAACTGATGAATGGCACTGGAACAGGCATTCCGCACTCGGAACACTGCACCTAGGGTATTGGTACGCGATCGCAAATGGCTAATGGTGCGCAAAAACTCAAAGGAGTGGCGTTTCTTCTGTAGGGGATAATTGGCATCTGCTTCCCCATACACTCTCACCGAGGATGCTTTGAGTTCAATTCGCTGTCCCTTGCCAAGAGACTCGACTAGTATACCAGTGACTTCTACTGATGAGCCAGTATTAAGCTGTTTCACGATAGTCTCATAATCTGACAAGTCTGGATTGAGCACTACCTGTAAATTTGCCATGGAGGAGCCATCGTTGACTTCCATGAAAGCAAAGTCCTTTAATTCCCGTTTTGTCCGTACCCAGCCTTGAATGGTCAAAGACTGATCTGGTTGACCATTGCGCAAAACTTCAACAATCCGTCGAATTTCCATAGCTTACCCCAAAATTCTGAGAGAATCGTAAACATTTCTAAATTAACTGGTGGTCTTTAGGTGTAAAAATCTAAGTAAATATACCTAAAAATACCTAAATGTAAAGTTTGATGAACAAAAGTTTCTAAATTGTTGCAATAAGTGAAGGAATCACTCATAATTACTATACAAATGCAACGTTTGGTTAAGTTTCATCAAACGACTAGTCACCCAAGATCAGCAGTGAGGCTATTCACTTAAGCCAGGACAGAGTCAGGTTTGTAGTAAATGGTTAGTTGGTAAAGGTGATCAGTAAGGATTAAGCACAATTACCGCTTACCGATTACCAATTACCGATATATGTCCTGGGCCGAGCTTGTAGCCCCAGTTGCGATCGCATAAGCGCGGAAGCTTCGCTTCATCGCTAGCCAACGTCCTTCGGGCTAATCGCATAAGCGCGGAAGCAAAGCTTCATCGCTAGCCAACGCCCTTCGGGCTAATCGCATAAGCGCGGAAGCAAAGCTTCATCGCACTCTGGTAATAGCTTCCATTAAAACTAATTTAGAGAGGTATTTGTAAATGGTAAATTTCTTTAAGGGCAAAAAAAAATCCAAGGGATTCTACCTGGAGCTAGACGAAAGCGACACTAGCACCCCCCAGCAAGCAGCGGTAGAACAGAAGCCAGAACCGGCTAAAGCTGAGGCAACAGTGGAAACTGCGACCCCAGTAGCAACAGCTGAGGCAGCAGCAGAAACTCCGACCCCAGTAGCAACAACTGAAGCTCCTAAGCCCAAATCTGCTCGTCAAGCCAAGAAAGAAGAACTAGCAAAGGCTAAGGCTGAAGCAAAGGCTAACAAGCAAGCTGAAGCAGAAGCTAAAAAAAAGGCAGCTGCTCCTGAGCCAACACCAGTAGCGGCAATCACTTCAGCAGCAGCACTTGTGAATAACAAGGCAAAAGGACAACCGGAAGCGACCTTTGCCACCAAATACGTACCAATGATTATGCCTCGTCGTCGTCCTGGTCCTAGCATGAATAAGTTCCTGGATATGGCTGCTCAGATGCAACAGCCTCGTTAATAGATTAGTTATTAGTGAAGAAATACTAATCCACTATACAACTGAAATGCTGGATCCCAAGGAGTCTCGACCAGGCGAAATAAGTCGATATGAGACTCCAATTTTTCTAGCAGATCTTGGTAGTCTAGAGCAGTTTGGGCAAAGGTGGTAAAGTCAGACCATACTGGTTTCTCAAGTAGCCGAACATTTAAATAATTAGCTAAGTTGTTCCAGTTCTCTCTTGTAGTGCTTTGGTGTATATGAGAGTCTTGGGATTGCTTGTTCTGACGAGAAACTGACTTGGGGGTTAGAGCAATTCCTTGCTGAAATTGATAATTGCGATCGCATAGTCTGAGAATACTGTGGCGCTGTGGTAAATGCAAGTCACAAACCATGGCATAGTCTAAGGTTTGGGTTTTACGAGTTAAATTCCGTCGCGCATCTAAGTCTACTACCTTCTCAAACAAAGGCAACCGTCCGTCTACTCGTTGGGTCACTTCGGACCAGTTAAAGCTAAAGGAACCCAACTGTCCCTGAGAGTTGTGACATACTACAGTAGTTTCCTGGTCACTACTGTCAGAAAAATACTTAACTTGATAGATATTAATTGTTTTGATATCTGCTACAGATGCCCACAAACATTTTATTGATGCTTCTCGCAGTAAGGACCCATAATACTTAAGTTCTCCCACAGGTCCAGTGCGATATAAACGCCAGCCTCTAGTAGGTAGCTGTAGCCTTGCGGTGTAGGGGTCTATCCCCAGGATGCGAGCTAAGTTTTGAGCTGCTTTTGGTTTATCTTGTTGGCTGATCGGCTTTAGGACTAATACTCCCAATTCATTACTTTCAGGGTCAGCAGTTGCTTGGGCTAAGGCTTGTTGGCGCTTTTCTTTTGCTGTAGCTTCTATGCGTGCTAGTCCCTGACGAGCTTGCGCCATAATTTTAGGAACAGGTGTTCCTTTGAGTAACTGTCGATATATTCTTTCAGCTGCTTGTAGCTTACCTCTGACTTCCTGGAGCCGTCCTAGATAAAGCTGTGTCCAGGGATTATTAGGCTCTTGCTTCAGAAGTTTTTTAATTAATCGCGCAGCAGTTTGATAATCATGGTGCTCAAAGGCATCAGCAATTTGCTTAAGCATGATAGCGTTAGGTGTGATGTCACCAGTGTTGGAAATTAGGTAGCTCCTAGGGATACGCTACTGGAACCCTGTTAATAGTATAGCGCTAGTTTTATGCCTTGAAGGCGCTTACTTTTTTAACGGTTAAGTGGTATTTGGGATAATTAAGGTATTAGTTTAAATTAGCGCTATACTTTAGCCGAATTTATCTAGCGCTTACTTTTTTAACGGTTAAGGGTATTTGGGATAATTAAGGTATTAGTTTAAATTAGCGCTATACTTTACCCGAATTTATCTAGCGCTAATTTAAATCTTCTCTATCTCCCTACTCCCTGACAAGTTTGTTACAAAAGTTTTTAAAATATGTTATAATAAAAGATTATTTATCTGCTATAATAGGATTATAGACGTTAAAACGTTAAGAGCCAGCCACGGATTTCCCAGGGTCTAGGGCTGGCTCTAGTACCCCACTTAAGGAGATAACTTAATATTATGACCTACTCCCAACGCCTCTATCCATGGGCGGTCATTCACCTATTGCCACAAATGCAACGGGTCGTTGTTGGTCGTTACCGGAATCGGTCTGATGCGGAGGGTCACTTGCAGGCACTCAAACGACTGATGCCTGATGAGACATTTATTATTATTTTTGATTTACCTGAGCCGATGGAGGAAGAATCTGAAGAGAGTAGGGAGTAGAATTGAATGCGATCGCTTTTAGCGTGGCCTACGGCCAATCGCGTAGCGGCTCGTACCGAGCATCGCATTAGACAATTGGCCTAAGGTCAATGGGATCATTTCCAAAATTGCTGGAATTTCCGGCATTGCTGAATCAAAGAATGAATATGAGTGGGGTGGGCATCCTGCCTGCCCGAAAATAAGCATGAAACTGGCAAGATGCCAGTTCCACGCCTGATGCCCATTCCACAAAACTCTTCAAATCATTCCATTATTAAGCAACGCCCAATTTCCAACAGTGGATCAATTGAGCTGCAACCTATTAACATAGCGCTATACTTATCAACAGTTTAATCTGGTTAAGATTAAATAGCGCTATACTTATTCATCAATAACTCTAACTTAGAAAGTTGTTGAAATTTCCAACATCAAGATGTGGAACGGGCATCTTTCCCGTTTCTTGAAGTTACTCAACCCTTGCTACCACAAGATCTAGGACTATACCAATTACTCTTAGGAGTAACAGTATTTGGTTCAGCGGTCAGGATAATCGTACCATCTTCGCCAACTGTCCATCCTTGAGCTTCCACTATTTTCTTCTTGGGACGAGTAGGAGTAGGAGTATTGGCAGTGCGACGCTTTCCTCTCATTGGTAAGTAACTGACTTCAGGAGTAGGAGTAGACGTAGCTTCTTCGATAGTCTCTTCTTCAGTATCAAGAGTAATCCAATCGACCAGTACAGACTGTTGATGGATTGGGTCTAGGGGACTCGGGGGTAAGCCACCTCGTCCAGTAACAATGAATTCACCCAATTCATCTACTGCTACTTTTCCACTCCTGGGACAATTAGCAACAATTAATTGTGAGGGGTCAACTGTTGCTGTTGGTAAGTTTTCAGGATCCTCGCCAGGATTAATTGCGGAATTGATCTCCAGCAATCCAGATAAAGACAAATCCCCGGTCAAATTAATAGCAGAGATATCATTAAATCGAGTCAGACCTTGCTGTGATGTGAAGTTTCCGAATAAGCCTTGCAGGGTGATTGTGATCTCTCCACCTTCGCCTTGTTGAGCATTAGCAACAATATCGTTACCCGTTTCACCATCGGAGGGTAATAGGATCAGTAATCCACCTTCAATAGTGATATTCCCACCTTTAACATTATCACCTGTAGCATCAGCCAAGATTAAGCTGTTGTTATCAAGTGTTATCAATCCTGATACATTGATATCGATAGTTGCTGCTTCTTGGTTGTTGTTGGAATTTTTTCCAGTAGCAGCTAAAAGTTTGCCGTTGTCTAGGGTTAGAGACTCAGCATTAATTGTCAGTGTGCCAGCTACTCCTCGCTCACTCTCAGGCACCTTGGTATCTGGAAAACTATCTTGATTTAAGGGGACAGCACTTACTGATATTTGTGCTCCATTTTCGACAGTAAGGTTTTTGGTTGTTACTGTCAAGTCTCCAGCATTGTTACCTCCGGTGGCGGCAACTGCAATCCTGCTCTGGGGGATATCATCTTGGATAATAAGGATATCATTGGAAGCCTCAAGTTTGATTTGGCGTTTTCGTTGTTTTATTTGTTCGATATCTTCTTCTAAGTCTTCGATATCTTCTTTTAGGTCTTCGGTATCTGGTTCTGTTAGTTTATTCTTGAGGAGTTGAGCATTTTTTTCTTTCAGTTTAGCCATCTTATCAAGGAGTCTATTATCTTCCCTATCCAGATCTTTTCGTTCTCGTTTCCGTCTATCCTTGATCCTATCAACAGTTGGTAACAAGTTTGGATCACTTCCACTAATAATAACTTGCTCTGAAGCGTTAATCGTAATGTTGCCAGCATTGCTGACATCATTCAATGCATCAGTATTCAAGGCATTAGCAAGAATTTGTCCACCTTGGGTGACTGCTACTTCCTTAGCCTTGACTATGATCTCACCGCCAGGAAATCCACCGATGCCACGAGTGCTTACCAATGAATCATTGGATACGGTTAATTTACCTGTCGTGATCTCAATCGTTCCTCCCTTAGACTTATTATTGTCTCTAACACCCTGGGTTTCTAGTTTAGTTTCGGTGAATATGCCACTCAGCCTTTTAAGCCCAGAAATTTTTACAAAATCGGTAGCATTGACTGTAATATTAGCTACTGGAAGGTTGCCCTGATTCAAAGCTTCTAATTTTCCATCTTTGAGGGATAGGGAGTGAGCTGTAATGGTAATGTTACCAACACCTCTTGCAGTGTTTTTGGCTGTTTCTGGGTTTCCCGCGTTATCATCTACCTGAGTTTGAATGTCGCTGTTAGTAATCTCAATCTTATCCTTAACCGTTATATCAATATTTCCAGGATTTCCCGGACTGTTACTCCTAGTCTGAGCATTGATAAAGCTTCTATTGCTTAAGAATAGTGAGCCAGCTTCAATGCTTATCTCGCCACCATTCCCTGTAGACCTGTTTTGGGATACTGCTTCAATTTGGGCTTGATCTTTCAAGATCAAGTCTCCCTCCACTATGATGTCGATCTCACCTGCGTCCCCACTTCCTCGGCTTGTTCTTGTATTAGTAGTTATACCATCAGAACCCCGTCGATTCGCTCCAATCATCGTCAGGGAGCCAACACGGATTACGATTGAGCCAGCATTACCATTGTCATTAGTGTTAGTTGTAATTTGAGTTAGAGTACTTCTTGGTCTTCCGTCACCACTATCTAACTGAGACTGCAGATCTCGCCGAGAATCTATCAACAGCTCAGCAGCAATGATTTCAATTTTACCGCTATCTCCGTCAGCTCTTGACACTCTATTCTCAATTCTGCTATCTTCTGTTACCGCAACTGTTCCCCCAGCATGGATGATGATTTCTCCCCCCTTTCCTGTTGCTTCATCACCTCGTCGTCTACTCCTTGATCCTCTTGTCCAAGCCTGAATTCTGGTTCTATCTTTCAAGGTGACATTGCCATTGGGAGCGTTAATCTCTATAGTTCCACCCTGACCTGAACTGGTGGTCTTGGTTTTAATCGTACCCTTATTGGTCAGCAGTACATCCCCAGTCACATTGATATCAATATCCCCGCCAATACCTGCTCTGTTCTCTGTTTTGGTAAAAATTCCTTCTTCTGTTTGATCCCTTACATTTGCTCTAGACCGATCAGACGTAACCAAGACCGAGCCAGCGTTAATAGTGATTTTTCCTCCCTTTCCAGCTTGTTCGGTAGTTTTGCTCAAGATGCCCTGGTCTTCAGCATCGTTCTCCTGATTTTGTTGATTGGCAAAAACCGAAACCTCAAGCCGGTCAGCAGTAAGGATAATCTCGCCGCCATCACTCCCAACTGCTGCTGTTTGGGTAAATATGCCCTGGTTTTCTTCTACTCTTGACCGCCTTTCTGTTTCTTTAGACGTCGATACAGAGATTAAACCAGAAGTGATGGTAATTTTTCCGCCTTCTCCACCGTTTTCCTCAGTTATGGTAAAAATTCCCTGGTTTGGTTTATTTTCTCCGTCATTGTTAGTGGTTACCGTAACTGAAGAATCCGCAGTGATAATAATATTACCGCCTTTCTTACCATTACCTTTAGTTATCGTAAAAATACCCTGATCCTTATTAGAGGTTTCGACTTCTATTGAATCAGCAATAATCCTAATATCACCACCATCAACATTACCATCTTCTGGCACCAAGGTTTTTATAGCGCTATTTTGAATGACAACATTCCCTTTCTTGACGCCATCGGAAAAATCTAAACCCAGCTTGTTACCATCTCTCGTTAATGCTACTTCTCCCGGTGCGCCCAATCCCGCTAACAGAATATTACCACCTTGATTGGTGCTAATCTTACTATCGTTAACTTCAACATCACCACCGAGCAATAATAGATTATCAACTGCTAGCTTCTCCAACTTAGCTTGACTGGTAATATTACCGGGAATTTGATTAAAGAAGAACACATTAGGATTAACAGTCAACAATGGTGAGGGAGGCTCGGGATTAGAGGCACTAAACACTCCTTGATTCCCAAACCCAATCCCATCAGCAGTAGTGCCCACAAATGAACCCGATACATCCAGCTTGGCATTATCCCCAAACAAAATCCCGTTGGGATTAATCAAAAACAAATTCGCTCCACCATCAACACCCAAGGTTCCAAAAATATTAGAGGGATTCGCACCAGTTACCCGAGACAGAATATTTTCAATCCCAGCTGGATTAGCAAAATAAACCCTTTGCCCATCTTTAACATTAAATTCTAGGAAACTGTGGAACAAATTGATATCCCGGATTGCTCCTCCCTTAATTAAATCAACAATTTTCCCATTTACCTCACCCGAGCTTTGGTCAAACAAAGACCTTTCGGCTGCTGGTAAAGTAGTATCAGGAGTAATCTGGGCATTAGCTTGGTTTACTGAAAATGCGTAGGCTCCACTAATGGCTAAGCATAGCGCTAAACCTAACTGAGTGTTATACTTTTTCCAGACATCTAATGCCATAGCAAGGATTTATCCTGATCCTGGGCAGGAATATAT
Organism: Moorena sp. SIO3H5; assembly: GCF_010692395.1. GTDB lineage: Bacteria > Cyanobacteriota > Cyanobacteriia > Cyanobacteriales > Coleofasciculaceae > Moorena. The sequence goes on along the minus strand of NZ_JAAHHS010000246.1, from coordinate 1,639 downwards.
TATGTTAGTATTGATTAACCGGGTTTTGCTTAACCTAGTACTAGCTAATCAGTTTTATTAATAGTTACTTGATGGTTTTATTCTTTCTTCAAGTAATGATTTATAATTATAAAGCTATCCCTGCTAGTTTTGATATAAATTTTTGTTAAATAAGGTTAATTATGTTAAATTAGGTTAACCGGTGCTACAGTCAATGCTGCTCCAAAGTGGCTGATAAATAACATCCAATAATATCTAAAATTGCAGCAATTTCCAACAGTTAATCAATTAGGCTGAAACTCATAATGCTAGCGCTATAGTTATAGAATGCGATGCTCGGTAGGAGCCGCTACGCGAGTCGCGCGAAGCTTCCGCGCTTATGGGATTGGCCGTAGGCCACGCCAAAGGCGATCGCATGATTTCTAAAATTGCTAGAAATTCCGACAGTAAAGGATTTTCACGCTTTGTTGGTCAACAAGGGGCTATCGTGATTATCGAAAATTGCTGTAATTTTCGATAACTAAGGAATTTGCTTAATCTAGGAGTATCGTGATTATTCCAAATTGGTGGAATTTCCAACAGTAGACGAATTCACGCTTTGTTGCTCAAGCTAGGGGAATTGACATGCACTCACGCTAAGCGATTGACATGGAGTCACGCTACGCGAACACATGATTTCTAAAATTGCTGGAAATTCCGACAGTAAACGATTTTCAGGCTTTGTTGCTCAACAAGGCGTTATCGTGATCATCCGAAATTGCTGGAATTTTCGATAACTACCGAAGTTGCTCAAGCTAGCGCCATCATAATTATCCAAAATTGCTGGAATTTCCAACAGTAAAGGATTTTCACGCTTTGTTGCTGAAGCTAGCGCCATCATGATTATCAAAAATTGCTGGAATTTTCGATAACTAAGGAATTTGCTTAATCTAGGAGTATCGTGATTATTCCAAATTGCTGGAATTTCCAACAGTAGACGAATTCACGCTTTGTTGCTTAAGCTAGGGGAATTGACATGGAGTCACCCTAAGCGATTGACATGGAGTCACGCTACGCGAACACATGATTTCTAAAATTGCTGGAAATTCCGACAGTAAAGGATTTTAACGCTTTGTTGCTCAACAAGGCGCGAACGTTATTATCGAAATTGCTGTGATTTTCGATAACTACCGAAGTTGCTCAAGCTAACGCGATGAAGCTGAGGCCTTTGGCCACGCTACGCGAACGCTTCCGCTAAAAGCGATCGCGAATTGCTGAAATTTCCGACAGTAAAGGATTTTCACGGCTTTGTTGCTCAAGAAGGCGCTATCGTGATCATCCGAAATTGCTGGAATTTTCGATAACTACCGAAATTGCTCAAGAAGGCGCTATCGTGATTATCCAAAATTGTTGGAATTCAGGATAATCGAAAATTGCTGGAATTTACGACAGTCAAGGAATTGGACTGAAGTTGATGAAGCTCGCTAATTGGTGATCAATACTGATCGAGATTGACTTTTGGTGAAGCTTGCCCCTCGTAAAACTACGTGAATAGGTGATTAAAAAGCCTTGTATGTATCGCTGACTCTCGAAAATTGCCGAAATTTACAACAATCAAAGGATTGAGGGGAAAAATTCAATACTGCTGCTATAGTGATCAACCGCTTTTACTAATTAATTA
>NZ_JAAHHS010000245.1 GCF_010692395.1 Moorena sp. SIO3H5 | reverse complement strand
CCTTTGGTCGTGACCATGAGTCATCCCAGCAGGTGTGGTCTTCGGAAGTCGGGTATCCAGGGGATCCAGTATATCGGGAATTTTACAAGGATTTAGGCTGGGAAGCTGATTATGATTACATTAAACCTTATATTATGCCCCATGGACAGCGGAAGAATACGGGTATAAAGTATCACAAAATTACAGACCGTAGTACAGGATTAGGGGAAAAGCAACTGTATGATCCGTATTGGGCAAAAGACAAAGCTGCGGAACATGCTGGAAATTTCATGTTTAATCGCCAGCAGCAGGTTAAACATCTAGCAGCAATGATAGAGCGTTCTCCCATTGTGGTGTCTCCCTATGACGCAGAGTTATTTGGTCACTGGTGGTACGAGGGTCCTTGGTTTCTGGATGTCTTGCTCCGTAAGTCTTGGTATGACCAGAACACCTATGACATGACTCATTTGGCAGATTATTTGCGGAATCATCCGATCCAACAAGTCTGTAAGCCTTCTCAATCTAGCTGGGGGTATCAGGGGTTCCATGAATACTGGCTCAATGAAACCAATACCTGGATTTACCCTCATCTGCACAAAGCCACAGAACGGATGATTGAGCTGTCAAGGTTGGAAGCTAGAGACGAGTTGGAGTGGAAGGCATTAAATCAAGCAGCGCGAGAGTTACTACTAGCGCAATCGTCAGACTGGGCATTTATTATGCGCACCGAGACAATGGTCCCTTATGCAGTTAGACGAACGCGATCGCATTTGATGCGGTTTAATAAGCTTTACGATGATATCAAGCTGGGCAAGATTGATGCAGGCTGGCTGGAGAAGGTCGAGGAGATTGACAATATCTTTCCCAATATTAACTATCGCGTCTATCGTCGAGTTTGAATTATCCCCACACAATCGTTAGAAGATACAAGCAGATACATAAGATACAAGAAGATACAATAGTTAACGTTCCCTAAGCCTATCAAAATCCATGACGCCTTCTGAGTTAGATACTGCTCCCCAGGAAAGTTTGGATACTCTCAAAGACCCTGAGACCTATCTCGACGAGGTACCTAATGATGTCGAGATGTCTCTGTTCGACCATTTAGAGGAGTTGCGAAAGCGGATTTTTTACTCGCTGATTGCTGTATTCTTGTCCATGGCTGGCTGCTTTGTGGCAGTTAAGCCGATTGTCCAGTTGCTGGAAATTCCAGCTAGGGGGGTCAAGTTTCTGCAACTGGCTCCGGGGGAATACTTTTTTGTGTCCTTGAAAGTGGCTGGCTATAGTGGCTTACTGGTGGCTAGTCCTTTTATTCTTTACCAAATCCTTCTATTTGTTTTACCAGGGTTGACTCGCCGGGAGCGACGCTTCATCGGACCTGTGGTTTTAGGCTCAACGGTTCTGTTTTTCCTAGGCTTGGGATTTTCCTACATTGCTCTAGTTCCTGCCGCTCTGAATTTCTTTATCAGTTACGGAGCAGATGTAGTAGAGCAGTTGTGGTCAATTGATAAGTATTTTGAATTTGTCTTACTGTTGATGTTTAGTACCGGCTTGGCATTTCAAATCCCAGTTATTCAAATGTTACTGGGGTTTTTGGGAATTGTTTCTTCCAAGCAAATGCTTTCTGGTTGGCGCACGGTTGTCCTAGGAGCAGCTATCTTGGGAGCAGTGCTGACTCCTTCGACAGATCCTCTCACTCAAAGTTTACTGGGGGGTGCTGTACTTGGTCTATATTTTGGTGGGATTGGAATGGTGAAGTTGGTCGGGAAATAATATTAAGTCAGGTTAATCAACGCGCTATCAAAACTACCATCGCGCTTCTGAATCGAATCTTTCTAATACCACGGTTAGCATTTGCTGCATCCCCGTCAATTGTCAGCGAACTTTAATTACCAACTAATTGGCTGATTTTATGACTACCACAGCTCAGCTGAATCAGCATGCTAGAAGAGTTCACAATACTGATTAGGATTAATATCTAAACCAGAAGGTAATTGAATGTTGGCTACAAATACCTTATGGGAATAGGGAATAGGGAATAGTAGTCTAATTACCAATGACCAATTACTAACTAACTATTTTTAGCATTATTGTCGCTAATTATTAATAATAAGTCATGGTTATGCCATGACTTATTATTATCGATAAACAGATAATAAAGGCTCTTTGTTACAAGTTGATGCTAATTTTAATTTCCCTTATGCTCAAAGCTTTACTGGGAATTACTTTAACAGTTAAAAAAACTGTTGATAAAGTCAAATCATTACCCAGTAAGGCGATAATAGATTTGGACGGTTATTTAGCATAATATCTATGGAAGAGCCATTATCAATGTATGTAAAAACGTAGCCTACTACATATAACTAATATCGATAGTTACTATTAGTAAACTGTGTCCCTTTAACGCCAATCGTCCCAATTCTGATTAAAGATGGACGTGTCTGGGAAAGCGGTGGGATTACCGTTTTTTTTCAATTGCTGGCGTAGAGCTTGGAGTTGGGTTTGTTGCAGGAGGGGTTCTTGTATAAGCTGGTAAGGTGCTATCCCAGTTTCTAAGGAAAAAGCAGCGGTTGTACCAGCAGCAGCACCGGATGACCATTCAAAGGAATGCACCCGATAAGCAGCAGCGGCAATGTGACTGGTAGCAATACTTTTACCTGCTACTAAGAGGTTGTCAATTTTCTGAGGAATTATTGCTCGCAGGGGAATTTGGAACGGATAGGCTTGACCTGCTCCCCGCCGTTCCCCTTGACGCTCGGTGTTTCCTGGGGTTTCTGCTGGACTTAGGGTCATACAGGGATGAAAGTCGATGGCATAGTGACCAATACCTACAGAATCAGGATAGATAGTAGAGCGACTGCGTTGGCTGACTTGATCTGGCTGGATTTTACCTTGAATCACAGAGGGGGCTTCTAATCCAGCCAGTACTGCCCACAAGCGGCGATATTCATCTGGTGAGAGGGTCTGCCGATAATAGTCATCCTGGTAGTCACGGCGGGAAATATCCACTTCTGATATAGTAAAGCCTTGAGGATAGCCAAAGGAAGGGCGTCCAATAATCCGCCTCCCTTCCCTGATATAGGGATACTTAGACAACCCATGCATTGTCCCCATCGGAGAATCTAACCCGCTTAGATAGCGGTGATTGGGATGAGGCTCTTTTACCCCATCCCCAAGCTGGGAGTCGGTAGTTCCTGCGACTAGCCAATAGTAATAGCCGAGAGCGTTTTCTTCTCCTTTCCGTAGACTGTCCGTGCGCAAGCCTCCCATCCAGCCACCGGGAGCCAGTTGACCAGTAGTTCGTAATTGGCGACGGGTGTAGACTAGATTATCTTCTGAAGTGCCAGGACGATAATCATTACCCCATGTCCAGTTTTGCATGGAAATGTCGCCTGGAGTGGGAGCAGTAACCCCCCATCGGATCCGTTTACCCCGCTTAGAACTCCAAATTCGCCGATAGGTGAATACTCCTTCAAAGTCCGCTAGCCGCTGTAATTCATAGCTGTAGTAGGGTTGGTATTGCGGGTAAAAGGAGGGCATTTCTTGGGTTTGAGCCTCCTTGGTTTGCTCCATGGCAAAGGTGTAGGTAAAGCCTTGGGTGCAATAGGGGTCGTCAGTAGCACTAGATGCGGAGGGGTTTAGGTAGGAGCGGGAGTCAATCCCCAACTGGTAGGGAACGTCAGCTAGGGCAATAATTTCACCAGTTTCTGTTGCGTCGATAATGTACCAATTAGAACTATTGTCTTGGCTCTGTTGGGGGACAATGCGCAAAATGCTTTTCTCAAAGCGCGAGGAATTCTCGTAGCTATACCAATCTTCAATGGTTTGAGATAAGGGGAAAGTGTTCAGGCCAGGAGCATCAGCAGTACTTTTGTGTTGAATAGCAATCACACTGTCAATGGTTTTGCCATCAGCGCTAATCTCTAGTTCCTTAACCACAGTAGAGGGAAACCATTTTAATCTCCCTTTTCCCCGTTTGGCCGCCTTTCGTAAAATATTAAACAGGATTTGGTGAGCATCACGGGGTAGAAAACAGGATTCGCTTACCCAGCAGTCCCCAGGATTGAGTTGACGGTAGTAGCGCTTGATGCGATCGCGTAATTCTAGATAGCCCTTAGGATAGAACAAACGCGATCGCTGAGTGGGTCGTTCATCCAGAGCAGAGGTTCCTTGGGCAGAAATTTGTCCCCCTACCCAGTCGGTAATCTCAGTTAAGCACACGGTTTGCCCTGCCAATAAGCCTTCATAGGCAGCCGCTGCACCAGCCAATCCACCTCCAATCACTAAGATTTCACAGGCTTCGGTTTGGTCTGGAGTTCTAGGGGGAGCTGCTATACCAGGAGATGGAGTAAACCCTAGTAATGATATGAATACGGAAATACGGACAAGCGATCGCTTCATGATTCGGGATAGTCAGTAAAATCTTTGACGATAAACTACCCTAACTCATCAATATTGTCATCTCCCAAACGTTGTATCAATTATGCCATGGCATATCAAAGCACCCGAAAAATATACGGGTAGCGATAGGGCTGATTAGGATTTTCCAGCACCTTAACTAAGGCAATTATGGGCATAATTAGACTTACAAGACCTAATATAATTAGCAGCGGAATCCCAATAATCACCACAGCCAGTATCAAAAAAATCACCACATATATATAAAGGCAAATGTGAAAATTTAGAGCTTCTTTCGCATTTGCTTTGACCACTGAGTCTTCGGTGAGCAAAAAAATAACTATCGGGATGGCAATAGAGACCACCAGAGAGCTAAAAAATATTGATCCATGACATAACAGTGATAAAAGCTTTCGTTGATCGATGTCATTCATCCAATCTAAACAGGTAAGGGGTCTCCCATTATACCCGGAGGGTTAGCGGGAGGGGAATTACCTGACGGGGTATTTTGGCGCAAGGACATAGCTCTTTAACTGTTCGACCGTTACGCCGCCACAAGAAGCTACAAAATAATATCCTGTCAGTGAAAACTTTTTTGTCTGGTGTAAAACTGTTTCAATTAATCAGAGAATCAGTAACGAATCAATCTGCTGGTTACAGTCTTTATATTTGCTATCAACTTGACTGGAGCAACTTTAGGATTAAGGTCAACAAGTAAGTTAATATGGTCTTTCTCACCGTTGAATTCCACGCTTATTGCAGTCCCATTTGACGCAACTATCAGAGCAGATTTGCTTTAACCTGTTCGCGCAGCTTGGCCTACGGCCTCATCAAAATTTGCTCTGATATGACTTGTCCTCTGTACTTGCTTACTAGTACAATATGTACAGTAAAATGATAAACAAACCTGTTCTATGTTGTGTAGTTATTTTTAATAGTTCGACGATAAATGCTACAATAAAACCATGATACTGACTTACTGCTACCGAATCAAGCCAAGTCCTGAACAAATCGTCACCATGGAAAGATGGCTCGAATTACTGCGCCGCCATTGGAATTATGCCTTGGGACAACGACTTGATTGGCTTAATCGGACTCGTTCCCCGATTGACAGATGTAGCTTGATAAGTGAGCCGATTGGTAAAATTCCAGAAGAGGTAAATTACTACACTCAACAGGCAGCCCTAAAGGAAACAAAACAACTGTTTCCTGAATACAAAAAAATTTACGCAGAAACTCAACAAGTCAATCTACAAAGGCTTAATAAAGCCTGGGACAGATGGAGGAAACCTGACGCAAGTGGGAAACGAGGGGGAAGACCTCGTTTTAAAAAACCTGGAGACCTTAGATCTTTTGTATTTCCCAGGATCAACAATTCTAAAGCTGGGGCGCACCTGGTTGATAGTGTTTTGAAGCTAAGTCGAATCGGATCAATGCCTGTCGTAATGCATCGACCATTACCTAAAGGCTTCATCCTCAAACAATGCACTATCGTCAAAAAAGCTGATGGCTGGTATTGTTGTATTTCGATGAAAGATGATACCGTCCCTGAACTGTTACCTGTAGATTCAGTTAAATCTGCCGTTGGTATTGACGTTGGTTTAGAGAAATTTCTGACTACATCTGATGGAGAAGCAATACCTATTCCTCAGTTTTATCGGAAAGCTCAAGACAAGCTAGCTCAAGCCCAAAAAGTAATGTCACGCCGTGTCAAGGGTTCTAATAACTGGAAAAAAGCCAAACACAAAGTAGCCTTATTACATCTTCATTTAACCCGGTGTCGGAAAGAATTTCATTATCAGATTGCTCATTGGTTGTGCAGCAAGTACGAGCTAATTACTTACGAGAACTTAAACATCAAAGGACTCGCTCGAACTAAACTGGCAAAATCAATATACGATGCGGCTTGGGGGTGTTTTCTGGAAATATTGCAAGCAGTAGCGGTAAGACGCGGTTTGTTAGTTCAGGAAGTCAACCCACGGGGCACAAGTATCGAATGTTTTAATTGTGGCTCTAGAGTCGAAAAAAGTTTAAGCGTTCGAGTTCATTGTTGTTCCAGTTGTGAAATCAAAATTGATAGAGATTGGAACAGCGGAATTAATATCTTAAATCGTGGATTATTGGCGGTTGGACTGCCGCTTAATGGCTGTGGTAAATCGATACAGGATATCGAGGATCAGCAAGTCTCATTCGTAAGATTGAGAAGCCCACATCATAATCTTTGATTTGATGTGGGAGTAGTCACTAAATCCTCCCATGCTTACCCAGGGTTACCTTTATGGATTTTCCCTTCCATAATACAGGTAAGTTGGTAGAATTCATTGAACACAACGAATTTATGTAAAGATATGTAAATGATTGATAAATACGATGCCTAATTCGGTGTCGTTGGCTGATCATCTTTTTAACTAAGGCAGAACTACCAGTCGTGATATCCGCGCTTTGGCATTGCCTTCACTGCTCCCTTCCCTAAATTCCAAGTTTCAGTCTTAAATCACGATTCGGCTAAGGTTTGAAAGTGCTGGCAATGAATTTAGTCTTGCCATACTGCTGCTGAGGGGTAAGCTTTACCATTTGGTGTTGCCTGAAACGGCTAACTTAATTTTCCCAACGCTTATCCAATCCTTAACCTCTGCTCAAAGGCCACCAATTAATAACCCCCACCCCAATAAGTCATGGGAAATCATCTAAAATTTAATCGACCTACATCTGGTCAATGGTCTAAGTATTTAATTCTTATTATCTTACTACTGGGGATAGTTTTTCGATTAGTCAATATTGACAAAAAAGTCTATTGGATTGATGAAGCCTATACATCCTTGCGAATTTCTGGCTATACCAAAGCAGAAATTATCCAAGAAATTGATGGTCGTCAAATTAATGTTAAAGATTTACAGCAGTATCAGCGTCCTAATGATAACAAAGATGTAGGTGACACGATCCAAGGATTAGCGTTATATGAACCACAACATTCACCGTTATATTTTGTCATGGCTCACTTTTGGTCAAAATTGTTCGGTTATTCCGTAACGGTGATGAGAAGTTTACCAGCCTTGATTAGTCTCTTGACTTTGCCGTGCATTTATTGGCTTTGTTTGGAGTTGTTCGAGTCTCCCTTAACGGGATGGATTGCGATCGCATTGCTGTGTGTCTCTCCATTCCATGTGTTGTATGCCCAGGAAGCTCGACAATATAGCTTGTGGACAGTGACCACATTGCTTTCCAGCATAGCCTTGCTGAGGGCGATGCGTCTTAGCACACTGATGAGTTGGGTAATCTATGCCATAACAGTTTCTTTAAATCTCTACAGCTATTTGCTTTCTGGATTAGTTTTTATTGGACATGGTATCTATGTTCTTTGTATAGAAAAATTTCGTTTTAGTAAACAAGTCGTTAGGTATGGATTAGCTTCGCTTGTCGGGATTATCGCCTTTATTCCTTGGCTCAGATTGGTAATTAAAAACGGTATTGCATTGGGAGATTGGGCGGATAAAGAGACTCCACTCGGTCAACTTATCACCCGCTGGCTTATCAATCTTAGTTCTGTGTTTTTCGATATCCAGATTGGCTATAAAAATCCCTTATTTGATGTGCGGTCAGGTCGAGACCTAAAGTTTAGCTACGACCACTTACTGATTTATTTCGATATCCTAATTTTAATTATCGTCGGCTATTCTATTTATTTTCTATTTCGTAATACTCAGCAACGGGTTTGGTTATTTATCTTGACTATGATCGCAGTTGTCGGAATGTTTCCCATTGGTCAGGATTTAATTTTAGGAGGACAGCGTTCCAGCATGGCTCGCTATTTCATTCCTTGTTACTTGGGTATACAACTTGGTGTTGCTTACCTCCTTGCTAAAAAAATTAATCCCCTTAATGCTAAGACAATAAAACAACAACAACTATGGCGATTAGTTGCTATTACAGTTATTTCAGGAGGTGTCCTGTCTTGTGCCATTAGTTCTCAAGCAGAAACGTGGTGGCATAAATACAGTAACTATTACACGCCTGAGGAAGCTCATATTATTAATGAAGCCAATCGTCCCTTGGTGATTAGTAGTGATATCATGCGATTAGTGTCTCTGAGTTATTTACTTGAGCCAAACGTGACCTTACAATTAATCAAAAATAAGGATTCTCCTAAAGTTTTTTCCAGTTTCAGTGACGTCTTCTTATATAGACCTTCTCCAAAACTGCGACAAAAATTTGAAGAGGAGTCACCCTATGACGTTAAACCAGCTCATAAACGCAAGCATCTCTGGAAGTTAGTGCAGTGAAACCAAAAGTCAAAAGCCAAAATTAACTTGATCAATGACCAATAACTCATGACTAATGACTAATCAATCTAATCAATTTTTTTCCACAACAGAGTTTTCCGTTTTTTAAAGCCAATATTTCCTTCGTATATCAGGTTAAATTTATAGTTATTATGTTTTTCCATACTGGGGCGTAACAATGAGGGTGATGGAATATTTTCCAAAACAAAAACATCACTAAAGTTACCTGATATTTTTGGTAATTTTTCTTCAGGTATTTCTGAAACATTTTTAATTTTTTTGATGAGTTGTAATTGAACCTTTGGGTCAAGCTTATGGCTCAGGGATAGAATTCGATTGTGAGTACTATCGCTCAGTACAAGGGGAGCAGGAGACTGATTAATAATATTAGCAACGTCTGCATTATAGTAATCACTGTATTTCGTCCACCAAGTTTCAGCTTGAACAATAAGTACACCAGATATCACACCACAAGAGACTAATATAACTGTAGTCAATCGCCATAAACGTTTTTGCCAAATACCAATAGAAAACTTACTGAGTTTCGTGGAGAGTAAATAGGAAATCGTCAGTTGAGTTCCGATGTAGGTTGGGAGTTGATATCGAGCAATCGTTGAGCGCATGCCTCCTGAAATTACATCTGGTAGCACTAAGGGTAGACTAGTAAATCCCATCAGGAGCAAAACAAATAGCCAAACTTGTTTTGGAGTGTAGCGACAGAGAAAATATAGCCCATAAATCATTAGCCCCACAATTGGTAGCACTAGGTAAGTTCTCGGCTGGGTGTAGCTAAAGGTTAGGTCAAACGGGTACTCCTTGCCTAGGGGTACATCAAAAAAGCCGTACAGTAGATTCTTCAACCAATATCGACCAAGATCCAGGGGGGGTAATTCTTTAATCACCCATCCCCATTCCTTGCTAGCTCTAGGTTCGTTTTCCAAAAAAACAACTAACCAAGGTAAAAATATGAGCAGTGCTGCTGTGACCGCACAGATGTAAGCAATTACCCGTTGACGCCCTTGCCAACCTGCGATGATCAGGACATAAATGCCGTGACCTAGGATAATCGGTGCTGAAAATAAATGAGAGTAGAAAGATAGCGCTACAGAAAGGGCATAAATGCACCAACTCACCCTAGTGTTGACTCGCATCGCTCGTAACAGGGAAGCACTCGATAGCAAGATACTCACAGTCCACAGACTATATTCCCGAACTTCCTGGGCATACAAAATATGGATCGGTGAAACAGCGAATAGCGAGACGGCAAGCCATGGGGTCAATGATGCTCCAAATAGTTCTAAGCACAACCAGTACAGGCAGGGTAATCCCAGCAAGCTAATCAAAGCAGGTAAAGTGCGCTTGAGTGCTAGGGAATTACCAAGCCATTGTTCCCAGAATCGGGCTAAAATATAGTAAACTGGCGGGTGTTGTGGCGCTTCTTCCCCTATAATTCGTAAGGTATTGGCGAGGTTACGGTCAGAATTAGGGGTCTGGTATTTTTGTAATTCTGTAGCGCTAATCACTTCACCCGTGTAGATATCCCCGATAATTTCTTCCGCTGAATAGCCAGCAATTCTAGAGGAGCTGAAAGTTTCATCCCCCCAGTAGACTTTGCTGTCGAGATTGGCTAAGCGAAAGACTATTCCTAAGAGCAGTAGGGTAATGCATAATAGTCGCAAGGGAGGTTGAGGTAATTTCCCTAGCTGTAATCGTTTGGTTTCCATCACACAAAAAAGTACACGGAAAAGTATACAGGAAAGTACAAAGGTAATTTATTCGTCTTCGTTTAATTTGGATATTGTACTTGATCGCTTTTTATTGACCGTTTCATGATTACTGTTAACGATAATATTTCACTGCTAATAATACTTAATCTAGAAAATTACCTATAACCGTCACCCCATTATTCCATTTTAAGTGTCTCTACCCAAACACAAAAAAGTATGAATCCCTCAGCCTCGAATCCCCCTAAAAACCAAGTAATATTTTGGTTTAGCTTGAGCCTAGCATTTGCTATGGTTTACAGCCTGATCGCCCTCGAAGAAGCCTTTAGTAATCAATACATTGTACAAGATGATGCCAGACAGCATGTATTTTGGATGCAACGGTTTTTTGATCCCAGCTTATTTCCCGATGATCTGATTGCCAATTACTTCCAATCTGTAGCACCCGCTGGCTATACTACCCTCTATCGGCTGATCGGATTTGTCGGGATTCATCCCCTCTTATTGAATAAACTACTACCGATGGTGCTAGGGTTGATTACCACTAGTTACTGTTTCGGGCTTTGTCTACAAATGCTGCCCATCCCAGCTGCAGGATTTATTGCGTCTTTGCTCCTAAATCAAACCCTATGGATGCTCGATGATTTAGTATCAGCAACCCCTAGGGCTTTCATTTATCCCCTGCTGCTAGCATTTTTGTACTACCTATCACGGCGCTCATTGATTCCCTGTCTCGTAGTGATCACCCTCCAGGGCTTATTTTATCCTCAGTGCGTTTTCCTCTGTTGTGGCGTCCTGGTGCTGAAACTGTTGCGTTGGCGAGAGGGTAAAATCAGACTATCCTCCCAAAAGAATGACTATTGGTTTTGTGCAGCTGGGTTAGGTGTGGCATTCATCGTCCTGTTGCCCTATGCTTTGACCACTTCTGACTATGGTCCAATTATCAGCGCACAGCAAGCCAAAACCATGCCAGAATTCCAACCAGGAGGGCGAGTTGCCTTTTTCGATCACAACCCATGGGATTTCTGGTTAGAAGATTCTCGCAGTGGTCTATTTCCCCGAAGAAAGCGTTTACCTATAGCTGTCTGTGCTGGTTTACTATTGCCTATCCTGTTACGATTTCCCTCATGGCTACCGTTAGTGAAGAAAGTCAAAGGGGAAACGGTACTCCTGACTCAACTGGCTTTGGTATCCCTTGGCATGTTCGTTATGGCTCATGGTGTCCTGTTCCGACTGCATCTACCCAGCCGTTACAGTAAGCATAGTCTGCGAATTGTGCTAGTCCTAGCTGCTGCGATCGCTATAACTTTATTACTCGATGCTATTATTCAAGCTTGCCAGAGGCTAGCCTTCCCTCGAATTCAAGGGAAACCAGTGTTGGGACGAGCAATTGTTACACA
>NZ_JAAHHS010000244.1 GCF_010692395.1 Moorena sp. SIO3H5 | reverse complement strand
ATGAACCGGGATAAGGGACTGTTATTGCGGGGAGGTGCTTTAGTCCAGGCACAGGAAAAACTTAAAGAACGTCGGGAAGAACTATCCCAAGCTGAACAAGAGTTTATTGCCTTGAGTCAGAAATCCCAAAAACGTCAGTTTCAAAGCATTATAGGATTTGTAACAATAGTATTCGTAGCAATTTCTGGAGTAGCAGTATTTGCTGTTTTGGAAAGAGATAAGGCACTTATCGGTGAAAAAAATGCAAATTTAAAAGCTGATATTGCAGGGTTAAAGTCTCGCTTAGTCTCAGGAGATAAAAGTTTAGATGTTCAGTTGGGTGCAATTGAAGTAAATCAAAAATTGCAGCAAGCAAAGAAACCAACGACAGATATTTTGATTCAAGGTGTAAACTTGCTACGACAGACTGTCTATCAACAAAGAGATGTCTATCAACAAAGAGAGATTAACCGTTTGACTGGCCATCAGAGTGCGGTCAATCATGTCAGCTTCAGCCCGGATGGGAAATACCTCGCTTCTGCAAGTGATGACAACACCGTGAAATTTTGGACAGCAGAGGGCAAATTGGTGGACACCTTAACTGGCCATCAGAAACCTGTCACTCATGTCACTTTCAGCCGAGATGGTAAATACCTTGCTTCTGCTAGTGGGGACAATACCGTGAAATTGTGGACAGCACAGGGTAAATTGGTGGAGACCTTAACTGGCCATCAGAGTAGTGTCAATCATGTCAGCTTCAGTCCGGATGGTAAATACCTCGCTTCTGCAAGTGATGACAACACCGTGAAATTGTGGACAGCACAGGGAAAATTGCTGCACACCTTAACTGGCCATCAGAGTGCGGTCAATCATGTCAGCTTCAGCCCGGATGGGAAATACCTCGCTTCTGCAAGTGATGACAACACCGTGAAATTGTGGACAGCACAGGGGAAATTGCTCGACACCTTAACTGGTCATCAGAATACGGTCAATCATGTCAGCTTCAGCCCCGATAGCAAGTACCTGGGTTCTGCAAGTGAGGACAACACCGTGAAATTGTGGACAGCACAGGGGAAATTGCTCGACACCTTAACTGGTCATCAGAATACGGTCAATCATGTCAGCTTCAGCCCGGATGGGAAATACCTCGCTTCTGCAAGTGAGGACAACACCGTGAAATTGTGGACAGCACAGGGCAAATTACTGCACACCTTGATTGGCCATCAGCATACGGTCAATCATATCACCTTCAGCCCGGATGGTAAATACCTCGCTTCTGCAAGTAAGGACAAGACTGTGAAATTGTGGACAGCACAGGGGAGATTGCTGCACACCTTGACTGGCCATCAGAATTGGGTCAATCATGTCAGCTTCAGCCCGGATGGGAAATACCTCGCTTCTGCTAGTTGGGACAACACCGTGAAATTGTGGACAGCACAGAGCCAACTGGTATCCACCTTGACTGGCCATCAGAAACCTGTCAATCATGTCACCTTCAGCCCGGATGGGAAATACTTCGCTTCTTCTAGTTGGGACAACACCGTGAAATTGTGGACAGCACAGGGGAAATTACTGCACACCTTTACTGGCCATCAGAATACGGTCTATCATGTCACCTTCAACCGAGATGGGAAATACCTCGCTTCCGCTAGTGAGGACAATACCGTGAAATTATGGACGCGAGAGGGGAAATTGCTGCACACCTTGACTGGCCATCAGGGTTCGGTCACTCATGTCACCTTCAGCCCGGATGGTAAATACCTCGCTTCTGCAAGTGATGACAACACCGTGAAATTGTGGACAGCACAGGGCGAATTACTGCACACCTTTACTGGCCATCAGAATACGGTCTATCATCTCACTTTCAGTCGAGATGGGAAATACCTCGCTTCTGCAAGTTGGGACAAAACCGTGAAATTGTGGACAGCACAGGGGAAATTACTGCACACCTTAACTGGCCATCAGAGTGCGGTCAATCATGTCAGCTTCAGCCCGGATGGGAAATACCTCGCTTCTGCTAGTTATGACAACACCGTGAAATTGTGGACAGCACAGGGCAAATTTGTGGAGACCTTGACTGACCATCAGAGTCCGGTGACTCATGTCACCTTTAGCCCGGATGGTAAATACCTCGCTTCTGCTAGTTGGGACAATACCGTGAAATTGTGGACAGCACAGGGCAAGTTGGTGGAGACCTTGACTGGCCATCAACATCAGGTCAATCATGTCAGCTTCAGCCCGGATGGGAAATACCTCGCTTCTGCTAGTAGTGACAATACCGTGAAATTGTGGACAGCACAGGGCAAGTTGGTGGAGACCTTGACTGGCCATCAATATCAGGTCACTCATGTCACCTTTAGCCCGGATGGGAAATACCTCGCTTCTGCTAGTGATGACAATACCGTGAAATTGTGGAACTTTAACCGAGAGGAACTCCTCAAATACGCTTGCAATGGGCTGAGTGGCTACCTAAAAAATAACCCTGATGTCAGTGATAAAAAGCGTGATCTTTGTGGAGTGGAAGCTTCTGCAACAGCTTTTCTTTTAGAAGGTTAAAAATTAGCATATAATGGTAAGATTAATGAGGCGATTTCTAAGTTTAAAAAATCTCAAGAACTTGACCCTAGTTTAGACTTTGATCCTCAAGCTAAAGCAAGAAAAATTGCAGCACCATTTTTTGTTCGTCAAGGGATGGGATTAGTATTTGAAGGTAAAGTTGATGAAGCATTAGCAAGCTACAAAAAAGCTCAAGAACTAGATCCTAATTTAGAAATTTCTGCCAATTATTGGAATAAACTTTGTTTGCGGGGTAGCCTGTACAACCAAGCTGATAAAGTAATGTTTGCCTGTGAAAAAGCAATTGAACTCGCACCTGATGATGGAGGAATTATCGATAGTCGGGGTTTGGCTAGGGCGTTAACGGGTAATCGTAAGGGTGCGATTGAAGACTTTGAGCAGTTCATTAAATGGACAGATGATGAAGAAGACAAAGCACAACGACAGGGTTGGGTTGACGCTCTCAACAATGGTGAAAATCCGTTTACAACAGAGGTGTTAGAAAGTCTGCGATAATAGGAAGCTTTCAGCGGTCAGTGGTCAGTTGTTAGCGGTCAGCCGTCAGCTATCAGCGGTCAGCTTATGGGCTACAGATGGTGCTACTGTTCGGGCAGTGCTGTGGAATGGGCATCTTGGTGGAATGGGCATCTTGGTGGAACTGGCATCTTGCCAGTTTCATGCTTATTTTGGGGCGGGCAGGATGCCCACTCTACCTTTTCCCGATTCCCGATTCCCGATTCCCGACTCCCGACTCCCGACTCCCGATTCCCCAAAATCACAAAACCCCGCAAAGAAATAACCTTGCAGGGCTTCATGATATTCCATTAAGTGGCGGGAGGCGGATTTGAACCACCGACCTTCGGGTTATGCGTACCAACTACAACTTTCGTTGCCTGGATCTTCCAGTTTGTGGTCTGGACTGTCCCTTCACCCTCGCCTTAAACGTTAGGGTGCCTGCCTAACCAGTCTCTACACCTTCTCCTTTTGGGAGCTTGGCTCGGGATTACCTCGCTACAGGCTTCCCCGAATTTGACAGGTAAACACACGGAGATTTATCTTCGTGCCGCCCATGCTCAAGCTTGCTATTAAGCGTCTAGCTAACTTGATTGTTGAGCCCGACGAGCTACCAGGCTGCTCTATCCCGCGTCGTCTTTTTAACTATAACACCTAATTTCCAAAAGTGGCAAGGGGAAATGAGAAATTTATGAAATTAATTCTATCAGCGCTCTGGGAATAGGGAGTAGGGAGTAGGGAGCAGGGAGTAGGGAATCGGGAATCGGGAATCGGGAGTCGGGAGTCGGGAGTCGGGAGTTGGGAAAATACAACCCCGGATCTCTTTCCCCTCTTGCCTTCCCCTCCTGGGAGGGGTTAGGGGTGGGTTACTCTTGCCTCTTGCCTCTTGCCTCTTGCCTTGGAGATACAAACGCGCTTATGCTCACCCCTCAAGGCATAGATAACTCCCCAACCACCTCTAAACGCTTGTATTTACTGAGGTTAATAAACATCGACTCCAAGGTATCTGCCACGGAAGGAGTAATCCAAGCCATTTGCTTGAGTAGGGCAATGGCTGCAGCATACTTAGGTGATTTGCCGCCATCGAGGACTTTAATGGCTAGACCCATATTCTGGCCAACGCGACCGATACATTGAACCCCTTGTGCTCCGGATTTACTTACCAGTTCCCCTTCGGATAATCGCATCAGTTCTGTATCAAATCCCCCTTCCCCGGATACCATATGGGGATGACTGATCATGGCACGGATAATACGCTCCATGGCCAGATTATTACCAGAAGAGAGCTGAGCGTACAATAAGGCCATTTGCCGTAGTTGTAAAAAGTAAGTGGGAGCGCCACAGTCATCGTGAGCGAGAATTAACTCTTGCTCCGGCATCTGTAGCAACTCCGCCACTTTGCTTAAGATTAACTTTTGTACGGGATGGTTGTACTCCAAATAGGTCTTGAGTAGCCACTGCCTTTGTTGACAAACAGCCAACATTCCAGCATGTTTACCGGAACAGGTATGTTGCAGTGAACTTTCCTTGCCTGGGGGAATGGGACACTGTAGTGCTGATGGGTCAACATCACAGCGCCAAAGAATATTAAAGACCTGCCTTACCTGCTCCATCGTTCCTTGATGGGAACTACACATAATAGCCAAGTCTCGGTCGGTGAGATTGTAACGCTCAAGGGTACCTGTGGTGGTAACCGCTAACGCTTGGAAAGGTTTGAGTGAAGAGCGAATGAATGTTGAGGTTTCTGGGTTACCCGCAACATATAACATCCGTCCCCGGTCATCACACACAACCGCTTGAGCTGAATGAACTGATTCGATAATGCCTTCCCGTAGTAAACGGACTTCTAAGGCTCGTGTTTTAGTACGTTTTCCCCTGGTCATGGATTAGACTTAAAGCTACCCTATAGCTTAGTTGGAGCAATCGAGCTAGGTGGCTGATAACACACGCCAAATGATGTTGCCACCAATCACGACTATAATCAAAAATCCGAACGTCCAGTGTAAACGTTGCAAAATTGGTTGGAGTTCATAAGAAACAATTAAGCGATCGCGAGCCAAAATTTCTGGGGTTTTTGTCCAGGTTTGACCATCATACCACCCTGATTCCTCGTAGACGATGGTTTCTCTGGTTAAGCGATCGCGTACATAGAACCAACCCAGGTATAGCCGCAGCAAGGCTAAAATCAAGAAGATACTTGCTCCTGCCCCGCCACAGAGCAGAAACTTGATTATCGCTTTTTGCGGTGGAAAACTCACTGCTGCTATCGGGCCTGAAATCAGCCAGCTCAACCCCCAAACCCAAGCCAGCTTGATCACATAATTTGGTAGTTCCAGCCTTGCCCAGTTAAAAAACCAAGACTCCCTTAGTTCTTGGTATTCATTTATGGGTTGCTGCTCTTCTGGAACAGGACATACATAAACGGAAGATTTCATGATTATTTATTTGTGAGTGCTGCAATTAGGATGCCTGAAACTCAATCTGCTCCGCGTGGCCCCAGAATGCTTCGAGATTATAGAACTTCCGTTCTTCTGGCAGCAAGATATGGACAATCACGTCACCGTAATCTTGAAGTATCCAGATTCCCTCTGCTTTTCCTGCTGTTCGCACAGGTAAACGGTTCCATGCCTCTTCTACTTGCTGTTCAATCGACTGAGAGATTGCCCTTACCTGTACCCTAGAAAACCCGGTCACAATTACAAAGTAATCTGTGATGTACGATACCTCTGAGACCGACAGAATTACAATATCTGCACCCTTGCGGTCATCTGCTGCTTGAGCAACGGTTAATGCTAACCCATAGCTAGCATTCTGGTTTTCGGTATCAGGGGTTACTAAAGTGGAGGGCTTATTATTTTGATCTCTCATTAAGGGTTTAATTCCTCGCTTTACAAAACAATCTGTTCTAATAGTAATTAAGTTTTCTTGTGCTTAATCACTTGCTGTACAATTCTTTTCATTTCTTTTCTTTGCTTCTTCATTTGACACTCACACTGCTGTTGAGTAAACTTTCCGACAAAGCTAGGAACGGGGGAATTTAGGCATTTACACAATCTGTCTTACTCTCTCGTTTAGCTGTTGTCTTCCTGGACATCTTTTGAGCCCAGTTTCGAGTCAATATCATACGTTGGTGAATGGGACGAGGACTCTCTAGCAGGAATTTTAAAGAGTAGTCACAGGCTAACCAAACAGTTTTGTATAGGTCTTGCTTAGAGAGATTTCGTAAGGCTTGTAAATCCGTTGTATCACCACGACCTGGCTCAATAGTATCAGCAATAAACACCACACAACTGAGGGGGGTCATACCCTCACGGCCTAAGGTATGGAGAGCGATCGCTTCCAATACTGCTTCATCTTTGACTCCAAATTGCTCTTGGGCAACAATAGCACTGACATCTGCATGCAATAAATGAGGAGCGGCTTCACAGACTGGATCGACTTCTATGGCATTATCTCTAGCCATTTGCAACAAGCGCTCAGGCTTAAAGTATTTGGCTAGGTCGTGCAACAACCCTGCTTGAGCTGCCTGCTGAGCATTGAGATGATGAAGCTCGGCGAGTTCAACAGACATCTGTTCAACCCGCAATATATGCTGTAGCCGAGAAGACGGTACATTATCTGCTAACCAGGTTAACACCTGATCACGCATCACCTTAAAAAGCTCCTATGACATTTAATTGGTAACACTCGCTAATTATTTTTTTAAGAAAAGTTTAACAATTTTTCTTTATATAGCGGATACTACCTGATATGTCTATTAAAACATTTTCTCAAGACTTTAGCAACAAAATGTCAAAGGAAAGGGAGTAGGGAATCGGGAGTAGGGAGTAGGGAGTAGGGAGTAGGGAGTAGGGAGTAGGGAGTAGGGAGTAGGGAGTAGGGAACTTTAGAACAAAAATTATCACAATTCCTACAGGGATTGCTATATAGAAGTTTTTTAGCTAATGAGGTAAACAGGATTTTTTACCTCTTCCCTATTGCCTATTGCTAGCATGCCTATTGCCTATTGATTGTTCCCTAAAACAAAATTTGTAGCTTATGTAATTGAAAATTGCTATAGTAATCATTTAGGATTGCTATAGCAAAAAAAACCTTAGCTATCAGCTAAATCGGGAAACACTTCTCGGACTGCTGGATGAACTAACTTGTGATTCTCGACATTAACGCCCTTGGCTAAAGCAGGATTATTGTCCAGAGCGCTCAACCCCTGATTGGCCAGACTGAGTACGTAGGGGAAAGTACTATTGTTTAGAGCCACAGCTGATGTGCAGGGAACAGCTCCAGGCATATTAGGCACCCCATAGTGAACCACACCTTCGTCGATATAAATGGGATTGGTATGGGATGTGGGTCGTAATGTTTCAATACAGCCTCCCTGATCCACAGCAACATCTACAATTACTGAGCCATTAACCATTTGTGTGACCAGAGAGCGCGGCACTAAAATGGGAGCGCGACGACCAGGGATTAACACTGCCCCAATCAGGAGGTCAGCATCAGTAACAGCCGCTTCAATTTCTGCTGAATTGCTGTAGAGGAGTTCCACTCTTGAGCCAAAGATGGTTTCTAAATAACTCAACCGTTGAACGTTAATATCAAAAATCTGTACTCTCGCTCCCATCCCCACAGCTATTTTGGCGGCTTCTGTACCGACAACTCCGCCACCAAGAATTACTACCTTACCTGGTCTAACTCCGGGAATACCCCCCAACAGCACCCCTCTTCCCCCTTGCTGACGCTCCAGAAATCTGGCTCCAAATTGCACAGAAAGACGACCAGCAATAATGCTCATGGGGGTTAGCAGCGGTAGGGTGTGGTCTGGGAGTTCTACGGTTTCATATGCGATCGCAATCACCCCCGATTGCAGCAACTGCTCAGTTAAAGCACGGTCAGCGGCTAAGTGTAGATAAGTAAACAACAGCTGTCCTTTTTGAAGCAAGGGATACTCTGGCGCTAGGGGTTCTTTGACTTTGACTACCAGTTCCCGATTCCAAGCCTCAGCAGCCTCTAAGACAATTTTGGCTCCCTGACGCTGATAGTCTTCATCGGTAAAGCCAGCACCAGTGCCAGCATTAGTTTCAACGAAAACTGTATGACCCGCTTCTTGCAAAACCCTGACACTACTGGGGGTTAATCCCACACGAAATTCCTGATCTTTCGTTTCTTTGGGAACACCGATTTCCATGCTTGTACCTCTTTGGCTTACTGGTGCTGTATCTAAATGTGATCTAAATGTTAAAATTAGTGAAGTTAAGTAACTCCACTATAGCTTGGCAACTTTTCTCACTATGACGCAACCCCAACCCTCTAAAGTCCCTCAACTCCAGTCACCTAAGTTTGGGTTTAATGATTACGCAGAACGCTTGAATGGTAGAGCTGCCATGATTGGTTTTATTTTGACTCTGGCAATTGAATACTTTACTGGTCAAGACTTATTAACCTGGTTAGGTTTACTGTAAAACTACTCCCAGAGTCGGTCAGTGGGACAGTCGGTCAGTAGGAAAGTCGCTTAAGCTACTGGCCTGCTGCTGTAAGCGCTTTTAGGAATAACTGCTGCCATGGTTTCAAGGATTGGCGAAATTGATCTTAAATTTCCCGGTTGCTCTGGGGATATCGAAGAATTATATATATCTCTCTCAATAACAGTGAAGTCCTCCAACTAAGTTAGTCCTCTAGTTGGGCACTTCTGACCTATTCTGTTACAAAAGAAGTAAATCTGTGAAATAGAGTAAGTAGTAAGCCGTGATAAATGCTTTATGGCATCGAGTGTTGAAGTCAGCTTACCGTAAAGAGCCAATCTCAGGCTTCATCGTGATTATCGGAGCGGTGGATGCTGTGATTGGTGGTATCGGCGGACGCTGGTCATTATTCAGTTTTGGACTGATGATGGTAGCAATAGCAGTAGCAGTCCGTTGGTGGCAAAGCCAAAGTCAGCAAACTGAACTGGCTGATCAACCTGTGGAGCGGTATCTTCCCCCCAGTTCTTCCCGTCCACCATTACCGATGTTGAGTGCTGTTAAGCGTCAACAACCTCGACGTCAACCACCTCGATAGGTCAAGCTGTTTTAAGATCACACTGTTCATCCCTAAGGCAATAGGGGAAACAGAGGGGAGAGCATAGTTATCAGTGGTCAGTTACCAATTACCAATTACCAATGATATTGTCACCAATTCATCAGAGGACTGGCTCAAAATTGGTCAGGTAGCTAGTCATAGCGGGTTGCCCGTTAAGACCATTCGCTATTACGAAGAAATTGGTCTGCTTACGCCAGTCACAACCCGCTCCCCTTCTGGCTATCGCCTGTTTACGAGCCAGGTGCTGAATCGACTGGCTTTTATCAAACGTGCCCAATCCCTAGGACTTAGCCTTAGTGAGATTCAAGACATCCTCAAAATCCATGACTTTGGTGAGTTACCTTGTGGCGCAGTTAAGCAGCATCTACTGCTCAAGATTGAAGCAATCACCGAACAAATAGAAGCATTGGAACTACTAAAGTCCGAGTTGTTGGGTATAATTTCCGGTTGGCAAGAACATCCCCCTGACGCGGTGAAAAGTAAGACGATTTGCCCTAACCTTGCCCAAAAGGCCACGCTACGCGAACAAGCAGAATGAAAAACACACCGTTGGCGATATTGGGAACAGTGATCGGGATCATGGCAGTGGTCACCAGTACCACCTACGCTAGGGAATCAAGACTGGGGCTAATGGTTGCAGCTATACCGGAAATGGCTTCATCCCAGGCTCAATCTTGGAGAACTCCTCAATTAGTGCGTACCATTCAAGCCCATTCTACCGCTGTGGATGCTCTGTCATTTAGTCCTAGTGGGCGAGTGCTACTCAGTGGGGGAAG
Source organism: Moorena sp. SIO3H5 (assembly GCF_010692395.1). Lineage (GTDB taxonomy): Bacteria > Cyanobacteriota > Cyanobacteriia > Cyanobacteriales > Coleofasciculaceae > Moorena. Next base: position 1,891 of record NZ_JAAHHS010000244.1, on the reverse strand, counting down.
CAGGAGTGATGCCCATCTAAAATTATGGTGGCTGAAAAACGGTCGTGAAATTGATAGCCTGCGAGTACACCAAAGCTCAGTGACTGACATGGCTTTTAGTGCTGATGGGAAAATACTGGCTAGTGTCGGGGAGGATGGTGGGGTCAACTTGTGGCAATGGAATCAGCAAGACTACACAGGAGACTATACCCGTACTTTTCTAGGCCATAGAAGCAATTTGCTTTCCCTAGCTATGACCTCAGATAGTAAGGTGTTAGTGACTGGGGGATTGGATGGTATTCGGGTGTGGGACCTCAGAAACAAACGTCCCCTTTACACTCTGGCAAATTTTGATCATCCAACCTATTCCCTAGCGCTTCATCCCAAGGCCGAAACCCTAGTCAGTGGACTCAAGGATGGTAGGATTAAAATCTGGAATCTGAACACGGGACAACCGCTTTACGTTATTCGAGCTCATCAAGGTATCACTAGTTCTATAGCTTTTACCCCTAATGGTAGAACCCTAGTCACCAGTGGTTATGACGGTAAGATTAAGGTCTGGGATACGCGGACTTGGCAGCTTAAGTATACCTTGAGCAAACATACTGGCAAGATTCGTGCGATCGCAATTAATCCAGTTAATGGCACAATCCTCGCTAGTGCTAGTCGTGATGGGGTTCGGTTGTGGAATTTGAACACTGGTAAGGAGATTGCTTGGTTGACTGGACATCAAGATTGGGTAAAATCCGTTGCCTTTAGTCGGGATGGACGTTTTCTGGCTACTGGGGGATTTGATCGGACGATAAACGTTTGGCAGGCTAATACAAAAGAGGTAGCATTTACTCAGTAAGGGACTTGCTTGTAAAAAAAATACCAATTACAGTAGGGTGGGCAAACTTCCATTATCTAGAATACTCAAAATAACTAAACTAGTTTTGCCCACCTTACAAGCTAAACAATATCATGACAGATAAATCGAATAATCTTGCTATTATTCATTTCGATGGTGTCAGCAAAAAACGCACTAATCAATCCGCATGTGCTGCTATAATTCAGTATCAAGGTGAAGTTTATCCATTCTCTCAATACTTAGGATTTACTACTCAGAACCAAACTGAATATATGGGACTAATCCTTGCACTACAGAAGACTCTAAAGCTGGGAGCAAAACAAGCCAAAATCTATGGGGATTGCGAACTAGTAATTAACCAGATCCATGGAGATTATATGGTTAAAAACAACAATTTGGTTAGCTTTCACTACCGAGCCAAAACCCTTCTTGATAAACTGGATTTCTACGAATTAATCTGGATTAACAAAACCAAAAACCTTGAAGCTGACCAGTTAGCTAATGACTGTATGGATTTAGAAAATTGCCAGAAGTAAACCTAAGCATTCAGCTATCAGCCTATGGGCTATGCCAACAGCTTTTGAATAAAATAAGCTGACAGCTGTCAGCTGAATGCTTACCTCAGTTTTCTTTTGATGCCTGCTCCTCTTGCAACAGTTGCTCTTTGGAATCTCCCCAGTAGGCAGCGTAAGTCCAAACTTCGTGGTTATCGTTTTCTTTGCTTTCTACTGACCATCGATAAATAGCTGATTTCGGCTCAACCCCAATTTCTATAAGCTTGGCACCCATATAGTACTCCATTTGGTTTTTGGTCATATACTTGACCCCAGTAGGCTCATTCTTTTTTACGGTTCGGGACATGAAAGCCTTAGTATGTTTTGCCATTTTGTTTCTATTTTGGATTTGAATATATAGAATTACTGATGTCTTGCATCTGTTCTTGACTAATCTCTAGCAAGAGTTAGACACAATTCTTAATATTCTAATGCTTGAAGGGAAAACAGAGTTAGGTAAAGTACCCTACTTCCGGTATCTTCTGCCTGCGCAACGGCTGAACACCTA
>NZ_JAAHHS010000243.1 GCF_010692395.1 Moorena sp. SIO3H5 | reverse complement strand
TCTCGTGGAAAACGCTGCCACCAAAGCCGCCATCGATAGCAAACCTCTCGACAGTTACCACTGTTTACATTTTAGCTGTCACGGTTACTTTAATTACCAAAAACCACGGAAATCGGCTCTAATTCTGGCCAATGCCCGCAAACCGACCTCTGCTGAACCCAATCCGGAGCGCTATTTACGCATAAGTGAAGAGGAAATCTTTGACTTAGAGAAATGTTTGACTATTGATGATGTCTTTGAGTTACAATTGAAACAATGTCGCCTGGTCACCCTTTCCGCTTGTGAAACGGGATTAATCGACTTTAATAACATCAGCGATGAATACATTGGGTTACCCAGTAGTTTCCTAGTGGCGGGGAGTTCAGCAGTAGTTAGTAGCTTGTGGAGGGTAAACGATTTATCCACAGCATTGTTAATGATTAAATTTTATCAGAATCTGGGAGAGCAGATACCTTTAGCCGTTGCTCTTAACCAAGCGCAATTCTGGCTGCGGGATAGTACCCAGTCTCAGTTGCTAGCCTGGAGTAGGCAGTTACCCCTAGACAACTCTTTGATGAAAAAGATTGAACAAGCACTGGATTGGTTTAACCCCCATGAGCAACCCTTCCAAAACCCTTACCACTGGGCAGCATTCTGTGTAATTGGAGCATAATTATGCAATTAAGTTTTACAAACAAAAGTAACATAAACTAAGATTGGTAACCGGTTTGATAGATAATAATTACAGCCATAAAATTATTACTTAGTTGTTCAGGAATCGGTGCTTTGATCAGACAAACTAGGCCGAATCGGTGCTCGAAATTGGGATTGGTAAGTACAGTAGCAATGGCAAGTTCATTAACACTGTTGCACTTTATTCCATCTACTAGTAATCAAGCTCATGCTCAGAGCAATATCGTACCAGATGATACTTTAGGAGCGAATGGTTCAGTGGTAATTCCTGACGCTTCTGTAAAGGGATTACCAGCAGAATTAATTGAAGGAGGAGTTCAACAGGGAGTCAACCTATTCCACAGTTTTGATCAATTCAATGTCGGACAAGGGTTGCGGGTTTATTTAGCTAATCCAGCTGGCATTGAGAATATCCTGTCGCGGGTGACCGGAATGAATCCCAGCGATATTCAAGGAACCTTGGGAGTAGATGGCGCAGCTAACCTGTTTTTGCTCAATCCCAATGGAATCATATTTGGGTCGAACGCCAGTTTAGATGTAGAGGGTTCCTTTGTCGGAAGTACAGCGAATGCGATCGCATGGGGAGACGATGGCTACTTTAGTGCTACCGAACCGGAAAGTAGTCGTTTACTAACCATTAATCCAGGAGCATTATTTTTTAATCAGGTTGCTTCTGTGTCAGGGAATATTATCAATACTGGCACCTTGGCAGTGGGGAAAGATTTCACCCTTTCCGGATTGAATCTAGATTTACAGGGTCAGCTATCAGCTGGGGGGAATTTGACCTTATCAGCCATGGAAACCCTGAAGATCCGGGATAGCATAGCGCTACCTTTTGTGGCAGCAGCTGGGGGAAAACTATTGCTTGAGGGTAACCAAAGGGTAGATATTTTGGCTTTGACTGATCCCGATAGTGGGTTGTTTTCACTTGGGGATATGGTGTTGCGTTCCGCTAACCCGATTTCTGGGGATGCCCACTATTGGAGTGGAGGAAATTTTTCGATTGAGGACATAGATGGGAGTTTGGGGAATTTGTCAAGTCCCCGTGGGTCGATTATTCGCTCAGCAGGAGATGTCAGTTTTAACAGTTATGACGGTGCGTCCCTACAGATTTTCGCCGGTGGTTCGGTAACGGTTGATAATGTCAAGATTACAGGCTCTGATCCCACAAATAATATTCAGGAAACCGTCACCTTATCCAATGGCACCACCATATCAATAGATGGTAGTACTCGCCCCACCCTAGATATTAGGGCTGGCACCAAAGATATCGGTAACCCAAGCGCAATAACTGGTAATCCCAACCTTAATCAACTGGAGTTGTCGAAGGCTCCAACCACGGCAAATATAAAGATTGGCGAGGTAATTATTGAGCCGCCCAATGGTCAAGTGTTTATCACCAATCAATACGAATCCAATTCCGTTGTGACTGGTTCGATTGAGGTGACCACAATTAATACAAGTAGTGAAGTCGGAAATGCCGGGGATGTGATTATTGACTCCGGTAAAGATATCATCCTGATTGGTACTAATACTGATAATCAGGGCTTGATTTTCGCTGATACTTCTGGTCCTGGGCAAGGGGGTCAAATCAAGCTGGTGGCAAACCAGGAAATTTTGTTAAGCGATCGCTTTTTCCTCAGCAGTGATACTTTTGATTCAGGTAATGGGGGTGAAATTACCATTGAGGCTGAGTCGGTTACTGTAGATGGAGCAGTGCTTGGTACCCGTACCTCCGGAGAAGGAGATGCGGGTTCGGTAAGCATTAAGACAAAACGGTTACAGGTTCTCGATGGAGGACGGGTTAGCACCAATACCTTTGCACAAGGAGATGCAGGTAATGTCACCATCAATGGCTCAGAATCGGTGAAAGTCATTGGTATTGGTGTCTCCGGCGAGGATACGTTTCCAAGCCTGATCAGTACCCAAGCTAATCTAGACTCAACCGGAAAGGCGGGTAACTTGATTATTAATACACAAAGTTTACTGGTTGAGGATGGAGCACAGGTGAGCGTCAGTACCTTTGCAGAAGGAGATGCAGGTTCTTTGACCATCAATGCCTCTGAATTGGTGCAAGTCATTGATCAATCCCCCGATGGCAACTTTCCCAGCGGTATATTTGCCCAAGCTAATCCAGACTCAACCGGAGATGCAGGTGACTTGAAGATTAATACACAACAGTTACTACTTCAGGGTGGAGGGCAGGTTAATGCCGTTACCTTTGGAGAAGGAGATGCAGGTAATGTGACCATCAATGCCTCGGAATCAGTGCAAATAATTGGTGTGTCCGCCGATGGCAACTTGATCACCGGTATATTTGCCCTTGCTTTCGAAGACTCAACCGGAGATGGGGGTGACTTGGTGATTAATACACAAAGTTTACTACTTCAGGATGGAGGACAGGTTAACGCCAGTACCTTTGGAAAAGGAGATGGGGTAAATTTGACCATCAATGCCTCGGAATCGGTGAAAGTCATTGGTGTCTCCCCCGATGGTAAGTTTCCTAGCGGTATATTTGCCCGAACTGTGGGAGACTCAACCGGAGATGCAGGTGACTTGAAGATTAATACACAAAGTTTACTGCTTAAGGATGGAGGACAGATAAGCGTTAGTACCTTTGCACAAGGAGATGCAGGTGATGTGACCATCTTGGCCCAAGAATCCGTGCGACTGATTGGTAAATCCCCCGATGGTAAGTTTCCCAGCGGTATATTTGCCCTTGCTGTGGGAGACTCAACCGGAAAGGGGGGTAACTTGATTTTTAATACACAAGAGTTACTGGTTTTTGATGGAGGACGGGTTGGTACTACTATCGACGCCAGCCTGATCGAAAACAGCCTGACCTTCTTACCAGACAATCAGATTGACACCACTACTTTGCTGTCCAATAGCTGCATTTTGCGCAGTCGAGAGCAACCAGGTAGCTTGATCATTACTGGCAGCGGTGGAAAACCCACTGCTCCAGGAAGTGCTAAGATTTCACCCTTTGCCACTGGCACCGTGCGCACCATACCCAGTGATGGTAGCTCTAGCTCCAGCACCCAACCGGATCGCCCTTGGCAAATCGGTGATCCGATTGTAGAACCTCAACGGGTATATCGACTCGCAGATGGAAGGCTAGTTTTGAGTCGGGAGTGTTTACAATAATTTCTCCACTTCCTAATGTGATCTACGTCTTGGCGAATTACCTCAAAGCTTCGGCTTTTCTATATTACTGGTTATGCCGAAGTTACCGATTCCCCTTTACAATCGATCGGGTGCATGTCAGTTTTGTTAATCCCTGATTCAGATCCCCCGTTTCCCTTAATAAGGGGGACTTTTAAATCTAATTCCCCCCTTTTTTAAGGGGGGTTAGGGGGGATCTATGTACCTAATTACAAATTTGACATGCTCCCCAATCGATCAATGTTTCACACCTCAAATAAAAAGGCTATATTGCAGTTTTATGCAATCAATTTTGCAGATAATTGCAATTAGTTTTGCCGGTTTTGTTAATTAATTTTTACAAACAAAAGTAACATTAATGAAGCTTGGTAAGCCGTTTGAGAGATAATAATTATATCCACAAAATTATTACTTAGTTGTGAAGGGACAGGTGCTGTGATCAGGCAAACCAGGCTGAGTCGGTGTTGGAAATTGGGTTGGGGAAATACAGTAGGGATGGCAAGTTTATTAACACTGTCGCACTTTATTCCATCTACTAGTAATCAAGCCCATGCTCAGAGCAATATCCTACCAGATGATACCTTGGGAGCTAATGGAACAGTTGTGATCCCTGACGCTTCTGTAAAGGGATTGCCAGCAGAATTAATTGAAGGGGGAGTTCAACGGGGAGTAAACCTATTCCACAGTTTTGATCAATTCAATGTGGGAGAAGGGTTGCGGGTGTATTTAGCTAATCCAGCCGGAATTGAGAATATCCTGTCGCGGGTGACCGGAATGAATCCCAGCGATATTCAAGGAACCTTGGGAGTAGATGGCGCAGCTAACCTGTTTTTACTCAATCCCAATGGGATTATATTTGGCTCAAACGCTAGTCTGGATGTAGAGGGTTCCTTTGTCGGAAGTACAGCGAGTGCGATCGCATGGGGAGATGATGGATATTTTAGTGCCACCGAACCCGAAACTAGCCGTTTACTAACTATTAATCCCGGAGCATTGTTTTTTAATCAGGTTGCTTCTGTGTCAGGGAATATTATCAATACTGGCACCTTGGCCGTGGGGAAAGATTTAACCCTGTCGGGATTGAATCTAGATTTACAGGGTCGGCTATCAGCTGGGGGGAATTTGACCCTATCGGCTATGGAAACCCTGAAAGTGCGGGATAGTATAGCCCTACCTTTTGTGGCAGCAGCTGGGGGGAAACTGTTGCTTGAGGGTAACCAAAGCGTAGATATTTTGGCTTTGACTCATCCCGATAGTGGGTTGTTTTCACTAGGGGATATGGTGTTGCGTTCCAGTAACCCGATTACAGGGGATACCCACTATTGGAGTGGAGGAAATTTTTCGATTGAGGAAATAGATGGAACTTTGGGGAATTTGTCAAGTCCCAATGACCCGATTATTCGCTCAGCAGGAGATGTCAGTTTTAACAGTTATGACGGTGCTTCCCTACACATTTTCGCCGGTGGTTCGGTAACGGTTGATAAGCTCAAGATTACAGGCTCTGATCCCGCAAATAATATTCAGGAAACCGTCACCCTATCCAATGGCACCACCATATCAATAGATGGTAGTAGTCGCCCGACCCTAGATATTAGGGCTGGCACCACAGCTATCGGTAACCCAAGCGCAATAACTGGTAATCCCAACCTTAATCAACTGGAGTTTTCGGAGCCTCCAACCACAGCAACTATTAAGATTGGCGAGGTAATGATTGAGCCGCCCAATGGTCAAGTGTTTTTGACCAATCAATACCAACCCAATTCCGCTGTGACTGGTTCGATTGAGGTAACCACAATTAATACCAGTAGTGACGTAGGAAATGCTGGGGATGTGATTATTGACTCTGGTAAAAATATCATGCTCATTGGTACTAATACTGATGAGCAGGGCTTCATTTTCGCAGATACTTCCGGTTCTGGGCAGGGGGGTCAAATCAAACTGCTGGCAAACCAAGAGATTTTGTTAAGCGATCGCTTTCTCGTCACCAGTGATACTTCTGGTTCAGGTAATGGGGGTGAAATTACCATTGAGGCTGAGTCAGTTACTGTCAGAGATCTAGCAGTGATTGGTACCCGTACTGTGGGACAAGGAAATGCAGGTTCGGTAAGCATTAAGACACAAAAGTTACTGGTTGAGGATGGAGGACGGGTTAGCACCAATACCTTTGGACCAGGAGATGCAGGTGATCTGACCATCTCCGCCCAAGAATCAGTGCAAGTCATTGGTATTGCTGTATCTGGCGAAGATAGTTTTCCCAGCCTGATCAGTAGCCAAGTTAATTCAGACTCAACAGGAAATGGGGGTGAGTTGAGGATTAATACACCAGTGTTACTGGTGGAGGATGGAGCACAGGTAAGCGTCAGTACCTTTGCCGAAGGAGATGCAGGTAATCTGACCATCAATGCCAAAGAATCGGTGCAAGTCATTGGTGTGTCCGCCGATGGTAACTTTCCCAGTGGTATATTTGCCCAAGCTAATTCAGACTCAACAGGAGATGGGGGTGACTTGAAGATTAATACACAACGTTTACTACTTCAGGGTGGAGGGCAGGTTAGCGTCAGTACCTTTGGAAAAGGAGATGCAGGTTCTTTGACCATCTCGGTCAAAGAACCGGTGCAAGTCATTGGTAAATCTCCCGATGGAAAGTTTACCAGTGGTATATTTGTCCAAGCTTTCGAAGACTCAACCGGAAAAGCGGCTCCCTTGAGGATTAATACACCACTACTGGTTCTCGATATCACTCCAGGAAATCAGATTGACACCACTACTTTGCTGTCCAATATCTGCATTTTTCGCAGTCGGGAGCAATCAAGTAGCTTCATCATTACTGGCAGCGGTGGTTTACCTACCGCTCCAGGAAGTGCTAAGATTTCACCCTTTGCCACTGGCACCGTGCGCACCATACCCAGTGATGGTAGCTCTAGCCCCAGCACCCAACCGGATCGCCCTTGGCAAATCGGTGATCCGATTGTAGAACCTCAACAGGTATATCGACTCCCAGATGGACGGCTAGTTTTAAGTCGCGAATGTGTAGAATAATTCCTGCACTAGCTAATGTGAAACTTTCATGGTTGTGTATCTAAAAAGGAGATGAATGGCGATTGCGCTACGGCCACGCTATGGTATGTGGCAGCCACCACCAAAAGCGATCGCCCTGAAGGGAAAGGCAGGTTTTGGTGTGTCTAGTTTTGGTGTTTCTATCTTAGTGATCTCAGCTCTAAATGGGATGGCTCAATCTACGATTCCTAATTCATCTAATTCACCCCTTCCGATTACCTCGGCATCTGGGTCATCGCTACTAGAATCCACTGCTGAAGCTACCTCTACTCGACCGCCACCTCAGGTTAAATGTCCCGTTGAAAACATCGGGTCAGAATTAATAGAAACACAGGGAGAGGGAGATAGCAATAAAGAGTTTTGGCGTATTTGTCAAGATTTTCGATATAAATCTTTAGATCAAACCGATGCTACCGGAGTTGATATTATCGCTTCATCCGGTGATCGTTTCCTAGTCAAAACTGTAGAAGTGCTCGGTAACACCGTTTTACAAGAACAGATTACAGAATTAATTGAAGAGATTGAAAACCAGGAAGTCACCTTTGAAGATTTAATTGAACTGCGCTCTAAAATTACTCAACTCTATATTAACAACGGTTACGTTACCTCTGGTGCATTTTTACTGAATAATCAAGCACTCGACAGTGGCACTGTGCAAATACAGGTTGTTGAGGGTGAGCTAGAACGAATTGAACTGAATGGATTAAACCGTCTGCGACCTGACTATGTACTCCGTCCCCTAGAAATTGCCACTACTAAACCCTTAAATCAGCAACGCCTAGTCAAAGCACTGCAACTGCTGCAGCTAGACCCCTTAATCGAACGAGTGAACGTGGAATTGACCGCAGGGAGCACTCCCGGTCGTAATATATTACAGGTGACACTAAAAGAAGCCCCAGCCTTTCACACCGGTGTCAAGACAGAAAACAACCGTTCTCCCAGTATTGGTTCAACTCAAGTCAGTGTATTTGCTGCTCATGATAATCTATTGGGATTTGGCGATCGCATTCGTGGGGAATACGGTCTAACCGAAGGACTCGACATCTACGATATTCGGTATACCATCCCCATCAATGCTCGTAAAGGAACCCTGAGCTTGGGCTACAGCAATAGTGAGAATCGCCTTGTTTCCGAGAATTTCCAGGATTTAAACATTAGAGGTGAAACTCAGAACTATTCCCTCAGTTTCCGTCAGCCCTTATTGCGATCGCCAGAAACTGAATTCGCTGTTGGCGTAGGCTTAGACCTGCGTCACCGACAAACCTTTATACTCGATGACATTCCCTTGTCCTTCTCTGAAGCAACCGCAGATGGTACATCCAAGGTCACAGTAATTCGGCTGTTTCAAGATTGGGTCAAGCGCAGTCCAGAACGAGTATTAGCCGCCCGCTCCCAGTTTAGTCTAGGAATTGATGCCTTTGATGCCACCATTAGTGACTCAAGTCCTGATGGGCGTTTCTTTACCTGGGTCGGACAATTCCAGTGGGTCGAGCAATTATCACCATCTATTCTGGTCATCAGCCGAATTAATACTCAACTCACCCCAGATTCCTTACTATCCCTAGAAAAGTTCACTCTAGGTGGTAGAGATACCGTCAGAGGCTATCGACAAAATCAAATCATTGGTGATAATGCCATCTTGGGGGGAGTAGAGGCACGTATTATGCTCACCTCAGACTCCAGACTACAATTAACCCCTTTCTTTGAAATCGGTACAGCCTGGAATAATGATGGGATTCAACCCAACCCTGCCACCATTGCTGGTGTAGGCTTAGGCTTACGTTGGCAGATCGGATCTGGATTTAATCTCCGTCTCGACTATGGTATTCCCCTGATCGGGGTAGATAATCAGGGGGACTCACTGCAAGACAATGGCATTTACTTTACCCTAGACTATCAGCCCTTTTAGTAAGCTCTCACCCATTTAAATTGTTAATGGGGGCTGATGGGGAGATGGGGAGATGGAGAGATGGGGAGATGGGGAGATGGGGAGACCGGCTTTTGCACAAGGATCGCGATCTTAAATTTAAATACATATTAAGCACCATTACAAAATTAATTTCCTACTACCAATCTCTGTAACCCTTACATCGTAAAGCTTTGAGTTTTGGTAAATGTGTAATTAATTTTGTGCACCTGCTTAGCTTAAGGTATCTAGGAAAATGAAAAATTTAAAAGGGTAAATTAAAAATGATAAATAACAAATTAAAAATTATCTAATTTATTAACAATTAACCCTTAATAATTAACTATAAACAATTACCTATGAAAGCAAAAATTATTGTCATTGACGACCACGAATCCGTTCTAGAGGGAACCGTGAGCCAACTGCAAAAGCAATACCCAGAGGCAGAAATTATTACCGCTAAAACTGCCCAGATAGCTCAAGAATATGTAGAGAGGTTATCCCCTGACTTAGTTGTTGCGGATCTTTCCATTCCGAAGCAGCAGGGAGATACTGCCCGAACTGATACGGGAATTCAACTGCTCAAAACATTAATGAAACTATACCCTACCCTCAATATAGTTGTTCAAAGCGCTAATATCAAAGCCTTAATCCGTTTAAAACCTGCTATTAATGAACATGAAGGAGGCTTTACCATCGTAGATAAAAGCCTGCCCCAGAAAGAAATGTTAATTAAAGTTGACTGGTCACTTCAAGGATTGATTTACACCCCCAAAGGGATCCGAAATGGCTTGGAAATCAAATCCGAATGGCTAGAACTTCTAACCTTAGCCTTTGAAGAAGGATTACAGGATAGAACCATTGCTCAGCGGATGCAAATATCCGAGCGCACGGTGCGTAACTATTGGACTAAAGTTCAAGACGTTTTAGGGGTTTATCCAAAACCCGGTGAAAATATTCGCATTAAAACCGAGAAGCGAGCAAGAGAAGTCGGTCTAATCGATTGAGACATGAAACGTTTTACTGAGGAGGAAATTCAAAACTGGCGGGTAGGATTTATTCCAGGACTAGTCCTGATCGCACTAGTAATCCTATTTCGCCTCACTGGCGTCCTGCAAAGTCTAGAATGGATTGCTCTCGATAGTTTTCTCCGTTGGCGTCCTGAAGAATCTATTGATAAAAGAATTCTGATTGTTGGTATTAATGAACAAGACATCCAACGCATAGGTACCTATCCCATACCCGATCGAGACTTAGCATCACTGCTGAGAAAACTAGCCACCTATAACCCTAGAGCTATTGGTCTTGACATCGTCAGAGATTTACCCGTTGAGCCTGGTTACACTGACTTAGTCGCAGCATTTCAGGCTATCAATACCGTGATTGGCATTGAAAAAGCCTTACCTGACCAATATGGCAATACCATTAATCCACCACCCACCTTACCCCCCGAACAAGTTGGCTTTGCCGATGTGATACTTGACGCTGACGGACACATCAGGCGCAGTTTACTAGGAACTTCAAATCTGGAAGGAGAGTATAAATTTTCTCTACCTATACTGCTAGCAAAAGCGTATTTATCTAAACAAGGAATTTCCTTAACTAATGGCACTGATGACCCAATAGCCAAGAAGTTTGGTACTACAGAACTCACTCGCTTTCGCCCCAATTCCGGAGGTTATGTGAGAACCGATGCTGGGGGAAATCAGATCCTAATTAATTTTCGCAGTGGTCGCAAACCCTTTCGGATCGTATCCCTCAACCATATCCAAACTGGCAAAATTGATCCAAGCTGGATTCGCGATCGCATAGTCCTGATTGGTATCACTAGCCATAGCGCTAAAGATTTTGTCAATGTCTCTGCTATCCCTAGCTCTACTCCTGGAGTAGTGTTTGGTATAGAAGTGCATGCTCATACAGTTAGTCAAATCATTAGTGCTGTTCTCAATGGACGACCCTTGTTAAGGGTTTGGTCAGATAGCTGGGAATATATATGGATTATAGTTTGGGGGTTTCTGGGTATCAGCCTCGCTAAACTAACTAAGACACCGCTACAAAATTTATTGAGTGTTAGTATTGCTGGCATTAGTTTGGTGGGACTAAGTTATTTGCTCCTGATCTGGGGTTGGTGGATACCTGTAGTACCAGCCTGGTTAGTTTTAACTGTCAATGGTGTCAGCATCAATGCCTTCTATCTATACCACCAAACCTTAAAATCCCGGATTAATGAACGCCAATATATGATTGATTATACATTTGACATCATTCATAATGGACCATTACAAACCTTAGCTAGGATACTCAGCTGCACTCAAGATCAAGATTTATCTCATCACCAATTGCGCTCTCAACTAGAACAGTTAAACCAAGAACTCAGAGCCGTTTATGAATCAGTCCGTCGAGAAACCCTAACCCAAGATAGCACTATACACATCGGGATTGATTTAGACCTAGATTTGCACCAACCCACTCACGAGATTCTCTATGAAGTATATAGCAATACCCTAGCCTTAAACTTTCCTTGCTTTCAAACCATTCAGGTGAAAATTATAAAATTTGACCCAATCGATAGTCCGCCATTAAGTATCGAACAGAAGCGAGGATTGTGTCGATTTATGGAAGAAGCATTGTGCAATGTCGGTAAATATGCCAAAGGGGTAACTCGTCTGAAAGTTACCTGCACCCAAACCGAAGGTATGAATATTATTCGCATTCAAGATAATGGATTGGGCATTAGCTCTCCATCTCACTCCAATAAATCTAAGCGTTCAGGAGGTCGGGGAACTAAACAAGCTAAAGCACTAGCGCGACAGCTAGGGGGAAGTTTTAAGCGGTCAGTTTTGTCTCCTAAAGGAAGAGTTTGTGAACTCACTTGGTCTGTTAAAAAAGGTCGATTCTGGTTTTTAAGCTAGGTATTATATATAGCAATTATACGACTTGTGAGGTACAAATTTCTGGTTTTTAGGGAGCAGGGAGCAGGGAGCAGGGAGCAGGTAGCAGGGAGCAGGGAGCAGGGA
>NZ_JAAHHS010000242.1 GCF_010692395.1 Moorena sp. SIO3H5 | reverse complement strand
AAATTCAGCATTACCCGGTTCTACCGGACTGTCTCGAAAGATATCCACACCAATAACGGCGGGTTTATGTTGCTCCAGCTTCTGTAATACCTCATACATTACAGCATCTTTGATTGAAGACCCTCCTGGAGCTGTTGTGTCTTTTAAATCTGGCTCAGTCACCTCTACTACTAAGATGCGGTCATCGGGTGGTAAAGCTGGTCGCAGCTCTATCATCCGGTCGAAAGCCTTTAACTCAAAAAACTGTAACATTCCTAGGTGCTTAGACCCTAGCATTAAACCAGTTACGGCCAAACTCGCTACCAATGCTGGGTTTATCCCAACATATTTTCCCAAGCGTTTCAGCCGTGACCAAGTTTTCGCCGGTTTTGGGGGCGGAGGAGAGGGATTTTCCTCTTGGGGGCTAAGTTTTGAGTTGTTTGGTGACTCTTCTGTCGCCACTTTTACCAGCTGAGCACTCATATATAATATTTATCACTAGAAACTATCACCCTTGATGTTCACCCTTGATAATTCTATAAATAATACGATCAAAGGTTCGATCACCCTGTAGAGTAGTGATTCATTCCTTGATTCAATGCCCTGACCTAAGTTGGAAACGTTGCTCTGAGTATTTTCCCGATCGATGTCTTGATGCAGTCGCTCATGGGGGTTTCCCCCAAGACCGCGCTGCATCGCTTTAATCGATTTAGGAAAAGCAATGGAAGCCTTTTTGCTTACACTACCATTTTGCTTTTTCGTGGGCTTGGAAGCAAGTCGTCCTTATTCTGTCAAGCTATCAATCGGATTATCTTAAATTTGTCTTCAACTTCGTCGTGGTCAACCACTATACATGCCAATTATTATTGATGCGCACCTGACTCATAGTATTGGCTAATTCCACGTTGATAGTTTTGACAGCAAAAACTGGCACTTAGCTTATACAAATAGCTTTCTGTATTTTAGCTTAACAATCGTTGGATAGTATTTATCCCAGATATCCGCAAGCTTTACTACTCACAGGATAGCCTACCGCGAATGTTCCTGTTTTTGATTGCTTTATCCACACTATTCGGTTCAATCCCTGGTTGATATTTCCTACAGGCGCAGTACTAATCTACACCATCATCAACCCTGCCAACTGATCATCCCACCATGACCTAAGTGGTTCATAGGTGGGATGAATCGTAGGGCTTATTGATTACGTAGTCTTCATCAGAGACAAACGTTGGTCAGGTATTGAGGTTACTTTCCCACGGATTCATCCGTCGGGTTTTTACTACTCCCTTCTGACACAACTAGCGAGATTTTTGGTAGATATGTCTAAATTTGTTGATATTTATCGATAAAACCAACCTCTAGAGCCAAACAGGTTTTCTAGCGGGGGAGAAGTTTACCGGAAACCCACGGCGGCTTGCCAGACAAAGGCTAGCAGCAAGAAGAACACAGGGATGACTGGTAGAACGTCCACCACTGGACCAAAAATAGAGTAAGCTTCGGGTAATGTTCCTAACAGGAGTGCAGCTTCCATATCTTAAATCTTCCTTTCCAACACAGATTTAATAATTGACATGTATCTTAACATGAAGTGAACAGCCAATGAGCAAATTGTGTAGTGAATTGATCACTTAAGATGGCTGCCCTGATCGCTTGAGTAAACCGAATTAGCTCAGTCACATTGTGGTGAGAGAGTAACATATAGCCTAGAGATTCACGCGATCGCACTAAATGGTTCAGATAAGCACGACTGAAATTCTGACAGCAATAGCAAGGACAACTGGGATCTAAGGGGGAAAAATCTTCCCGAAACCGGGCATTTTTCAAGTTCCAGCGTTCCCCCTGCACTAAGGCGCTACCATGACGTCCCAGCCGAGTGGGAATAACGCAGTCAAATAAGTCTATGCCAGATGCGATCGCTAAAACCATTTCCCTGTAGGTACCGACCCCCATCAGATAACGAGGCTTATGCCATGGCAGTAATGGAGCAGTTGTCTGGACAATTTGGTGAATCAATTCAGGCGGTTCCCCCACACTGACACCACCAATGGCATAACCTGGTAAATCCAACTCGACCAAGGATTCCGCAGCTAAGACACGCAAATCTAGGTACACCCCACCCTGAACTATACCAAACAAAGCTTGTTGATCAGGGCGATTGTGGGCAACCATACAGCGTTTGAGCCAGAGATAGGTTCGTTGAGTTGCTAATTCCACATCAGTTCGCTCAGCTGGATAGGGGGGACACTCATCAAATGCCATGATCACATCTGCTCCTAAGGCATGCTGAATTTCCATACACCGTTCTGGGGTTATATCAATCATCCGCCCATCCCGAGGAGATCTAAACCTCACCCCCTCTTCAGTAATAGTACGGAGCTGGCTTAAGCTAAACACCTGAAAGCCACCAGAATCAGTCAAGATTGGTCCGTTCCAACCCATAAATCGATGCAGCCCACCGGCTTTTTTAATGATGGCTTCTCCCGGTTGCAGATGGAGATGATAGGTATTAGCCAAAACCATTTGTGCCCCAGCTACTTCTAACTGGGCTGGTGTTAGAGTTTTTACCGTTGCTAGGGTGCCTACTGGCATAAACCTGGGAGTTTCCACCACACCATGGGGGGTCACAAACACCCCAGCTCTTGCTTTAGTGTGGCTACAGGAAGCCTGACATTGAAATGAAAAATTATTTTTCTGTTGATTCAAGTTGATCTAGGTCTTGAAATATCGTTAACTAGACGATAGCGTTTAATTCGCTTAACCCTGTTCAAGCTCTTGCGTCTTCGATATTGTGTATTCGATGCATCCACCTTGGAGCAAGCCAATACTTATACCCTTGAACTTGATTAATCAACTTGTAACCTTCTAACCTTCTAACCTTCTAACCTAAAAAGGACAATCTCCATCATCATCAATTTGCACATCCCATTTTGCGCTTAGAACCTGTGTGACCATAGCTTCAAGGGCTTCCGCCTGAAGTTGCTCAACACACTCTTGTTGCAAGGGATTCAAAAGGGGAATCAGCCGCAACTGACGATTTTCACTAATTAGGTCAAAGTAAGCTTCTTGGTCTGGAGACTGACTCAGTTGTAAATAGTCAAAACTATGAACATTGATGTAAAGTGTCCGATTGGCAATCAGGGTAGAGCAATGGGGATCAGCAAATACTTCCTGAACTAACCCTTCCCCCTGGTTTTTTAGTTGACCATCGAGAGTGTGGATGTAACGGACGCAACCTAAATCACCAAGCAAGCGTTTCATATCTCGCTTGTTGATGATAATGCCAGTTTCAATGATGCAAGGAGCTGGGAGTTGGTGTCGAGATTGGTGGTGACTCATGGATAAAAGCCTATAATGCTTTTCAGGGCTGATATTGACATACAACTGGTTAATTTAATTGATTGGTGAGGCAACCCTAAAGGTGAAACCAATTGATGAGAACACAGCTACGGCAACGGGTTAAAACCAACAATAAAGGTTAATAGTGTTAGGTTTTGGGTTAATGGTTATCGGACTTTATACCTAATCTAAGCATGCTTAATGGTTAATACAAGGGTATAAGCATGTAAGCGTGCCTAGTAAGCAGCAACAGATAATTCCAATAGATGCAGGGAATAATCCCGTGGAATGGTGTTTATCTTTAAATAGTTCACAGTCAACTAGTCAAATCTAGACAACCAGATTACTCCTTTTTAAGGTTTTACCCTTATTAAGTAAACACCAACAGCTTATATCCCAAATGGGATAAACCCATTGCCAACTACTTTTCGACCAAGGAATGTTGATTGAGCCGTTTTGGTCGGCACGAACTAACTAGATTAGTAGCCCGTTGCTGTTGAGACCTAAGCCATAGGGTGAGGTAACTTGCTGCTTGTAACAACAGCTTATGACACAATACTATCTCAATCTTTCGATGGTGCTCAAAGGAAAATTCCATAAATTTCAGTAACAGCAGTTACCCATGAAGTATTTCACTGGACAACAATTGAGGCAATGGGGACGTCAACTTTTCCGTTCTTTAAGTGGTGCTGTAACTTTTTATACTATTATACCCCTACCAGCTAGCTGGAGAATGGAGTTTCGAGGGATTGCCCGTTGGGCACCGATCATCGGATTGCTGATTGGGGGGATACTGGTAATATTAGATACTTTATTGCAACAGTTGGGGATGCCAGCACTTACTCGCTCTGTTGCAGTTGTGGTCAGCTGGCTTGCCCTGACTGGAGGATTACACTTAGATGGGGTGATAGACACAGCTGATGGTTTAGCAGTTCCAGATCCCCAGCGCCGTTTAGATGTGATGGCAGATAGTGTTACAGGAGCGTTTGGGGCAATGGCAGCCTGTACTCTATTACTGATCAAAACCGCTGCCCTAACTGATATCGGGGCTTATCGGTGGGTAGCTTTGATGGGAGCAGCTGCTTGGGGACGCTGGGGACAAGTCGTAGCGATCGCATTTTATCCCTATCTCAAACCCACCGGTAAAGGGGCATTTCACAAACCATGGATACGTATTCCCCAAGATATTCTCTTGGGATTATTCGTTGTCTTAAGTTTATCTCTAGTGCCAGTGTTGCTAGATCCCACAAATACTTGGTTATCCTTAACCATGGCCATTGGAGGATGTGCGATCGCTTTACTGACTGGCGGCTGGTTTCACCGCCAGCTGGGGGGACATACTGGAGACACTTACGGAGCAGTGGTGGAATGGACAGAAGCCTTGTTTCTGTGCTTACTTACCCTCATCCTTCACTAATTCTTTCCCTAATTATTTGCCAAAGACGACCTGTTAGTTTATCGAGTACTTACCGACTCGACCACTAAACCCCTAAATTGGTTTAAGTCTGGTTATCTTTAATCTGAACCTGCCACCGCCGGTTGAGCCAAAGGCACGCACCCTGATAATGTACTCATCTGTCTCAGTAATGCGAGCAAATAGCAAGGAGTTAGTACTGCCATCAGGTCCATCATCATTTTCCGCTACCATAGAACCGTCAGAAGCGATCACAGAGATCATCGTGTCAAAGTTGTCTGAGATCAGGTCAATGGCAACTTGGTCTCCTGCATCAAGAGTTACTACATAGTCTCGGGCAAAGCCACCATCCCCGATCGGAATATCTTTCTGAGTCAGGGTGTCAACAATTTCTTTGCTATGAGAAATCGGCTGCGGATTGTACAGGTTTTGTGCTCTGGCTACTGGTGCAGTTACGCTCGTTGCCAAGAAAGTTGCTGCCACAGGCATAACCCAGCTAAACCAAGCAGCAAAAACTTTACTCATCTAAACTATATATCTTTTAGTTCGTCACATTTCTAACACTGTACCTTAACCCCCTTAAAAAAGGAGGGTCCTGTCGAGTATGGGCTTAAAGCAGCCCAGGCTATACCCTGACGATACAACCAGCTTACTCTACTACTGACGGGATGTCTCACCGCCAAATTTCTGATATTTTCCCTACTTAACTATAGTCATTTGACTAGGACAAAAAATCACAAATTGAATGCGATCGCTATTTTCACCTCACTTCAATATCACCAACTTTATCCAATAATTAAAACCTTCGATTCAGTTCTGCTCTCTCCTCAAAAAAACCGCAATTTTATGACATCAAACTGAGTTTCTTAAACTCAATATTTTTTTCGGAAGAGTTTTTTCACTAGCACTTGTCAATGATTCATTTTTTCTATATAATAGTATTATCGGAATAGTTAAAATAAATCAGAAAAATGAACAAGTGTGTTTGTACTACAGAAGCAGCATCTCTATTAGGTATTTCTTCTCGGCGATTGCGCCAACTTCTAGAGAAGGGTCGGGTTCGGGGTGCTTATAAAAGCGGGAAATTCTGGATTATTCCCTTGTTTAATAATCTGCCCCAAATCACGAAAGGCTCTAGAGGACCAAAAGGCAAATGGCGCACTAATCGTGCTCCGGCCATAGCTAAGATCAATGTCAACCGCAATCACATTGGCTCAAATATCCACAAAAGTCCCGAAGAACGGAAGCCAGTGATTTCAGTAAAACGCAGCGGCAACAATCTATACGGCAACCAGGTAGAAATCCTTGGCCCTTGCCGCATTGTCTATAATCCCGATAAACCACTATCATGTGGTGCTCGTCTATGGATCGAGACCTTCAGTGATGTCCACTTCATTGGTGGCAGTTTCCCTGCCAGCTAATGATCGATTTTGGAGCGTCCGCTCACCATAGCGCAATAATCGTTGGATCGCTTCCAGACGGTTGTCCCATACCTGGACTTGATAGGGTTGCTCAACGGATTGTCCAAACATCCACGTTTGAAAGCGAGTACGGAAGGATGACATGGACAATTGTGCTGATAACAAGCTCATCATGGATGGCTTGTCGGCTAGTCGATTCAGCAACAGGGAAAGGGTATCGGCTTGTTGTCCCCAGTCTGAAAGGTCTGGTTCCCCAATTACGATTTGATTATTTGCTAACATAAAACTCCATTCCTGTTGCAGAGCCTGATAACGTTCTGCTGCAGCTAGGAACGGTTCACGGTAAGGTACTTGTACTTCAGTGGTAGGCTCTTCTTGTCCTTGAGTGCGACTTAAAATACCCCTGAGATTATCATTGAGATTTTCTACTGCAAATAGGGCATAGCCAGGAGCTGGTAAATCTCGCAGCAGTTGGATTTGGTCAACAGCTACAATATCGGGCAAATTCAATAGGCGAATTCCTGGCAAAACTAAGGCTGAGCTGATGGAGGATTTAGTTAGCCATGGTTGGGCTAATTTTTGTAACTCTTCCGTTTCCAGCGCATAAGTCATTGGTACCATCAGGTCAATCTCACCCCGAGATGCCCAATCTTCCCAGTTTTGTTGGATTTTTTGCAATCGGTCTTCCCGAGGCATGGGAAACACAGCAGCCGAGATAATCAAGTCGGAACGTTTCTGGCGCAGCATTTGTGACACTGACTTGACTAAAGTGTCGATTTGTTTGATACGAAAATCTGTCCACTGTCGCCATAAGTTCTTATCCTTTGGGTCAATCTCAATGGGGTCAACACCGGTCAATGCCTGGAACTGTTCACGGGCTGCCTTACCATAACCAAAGGTATGACCAGCTTTGGGGTCTTGAAACGGGTAGCGAATATAGTCCAGCTGAATTCCATCTACTTCATAGTTGCTGGCTATTTCTTCCAATAGCTTGGTTAGATAATCCCGCACTTCTGGATTAGCGGGGTCAAGAAATGCCTTTCTAGTTCTCTTGTGAAACACACGTTTTTTGTTATCCAAGATTGCCCAGTCTGGATTCTTGGATAGCACTGGTCCGAGATAGTCTGCTGGTTGATCTAAAACCGCATTGTGTCGCTGGTTAGCTGCAGCAAATATCCAAACCCAAGCGTGCAATTCCATCCCTCGTTCATGGGCTAACTTGACTGCTGCTTTTAGGGGATCCCATCCGTCAATCAAGGGATTTTGCTCTGGTGCGATCGCACTCGGGTAAATCGTATAACTAGCGTTAACGGTTTCAAAAAAGATGGTGTGAAAACCAGCTGTAGCCAATTTGTCAAAAATTTTAGCTAAATCTTTTTCAGACTTCGCCTTAACAATAGTACCCCGGTCTAGCCAAATGGCTCGAATCTCTGACTGGGCTAGTTTACGATCAATTGGGTAGTTTTCCCACAAGGTATTTCGTGCTGTCATCCACAGCTGACTTGCCTTTTGATACTCTCTGCGAGCCACTGCTCGACGGAAATTTTCCAAACCTACTCTGGCCTGATGCAATGCCTCAATAGCTGAGTTAGCAGCTGAATCAGTTTCATCCGTTTTACCCTCAGAGGTTTCCTCGGAAGTTTCCGACACTTCCTTAGTACCAGCAGTGACAAATTGTTCGATAGCAGCACCTGTCGATAAATTCAGATTACTGTTAGCTGCATCGGCTCTTAGCAAAGCACTTTCAAACCGACCAATCAGATTTTCTAACTCCCGCTCCATGGCAGTAGCTTGCTTTAGGGTTCGAATTCGTCTTCTATATCCTGGTGGTGGGGCTTTTGCTGGTTTGGGTGACGGAACTAATAGGGAATTGCTAGGCTTAGCTGAAGCATCTGTGTTATTGCCAGACTCTGCATCGTCTGTTTCCAGCTGTTTCTGGGCAATAGTAGTGTCGATATCCCGACAATGTTGTGGAGAGTGATCAGAGGATTCAGACGATGTACCTGAATTACTGGTGAGTTGGACATCAGTGACATTGGCATCAGTGACTTGGACATCATAGCGACCAAGAGCCGCTCGTAACCAAGCACTATCGACCTCCGCCGGAGCTACCCGATCGATACCCCAGCGCCAACCAAAAAACGTAGCATTATTAGAGGTTACTACAGCAGGGGGCTTGTCAACCTGACTCCAGACCGCAGCAGTAGTGGAATTAAGATCAGTAGGAATAAGAGTGCCGCCCTGAATGATACCTGTAATTCCAGTATCCTGCACCCATGTTTGGTTACTATCTGGGGAAGGATGGAGGATAGAGGGTTGGGTCATCGCAAACCCCCAATAGGCACCTAAAAGCTCACGCAATTCTTTGCGGATGTCAGGTTTGGAAAGTAACCCAGTCGGACCACTAACAATAACTTTTCCTCCTTCTGCAATCCACTCCTGTAACGCTTGGAATTGTTTGGGGTGGAGGAACTCGACATTGGGCAAAAATAGTAAGTTAGTGTTCTCGAAGTCAGAGGCTTTCTTAACCTCAGTCAAGTCAACAATACAGTAGTTAACTCCAATTGAATGCAAGCGTTCGGTAATTCCAGACCAATGCCCTTGATTATCCCGACTTTTAACTACTCCTAGCTGCACCGTTTCAGCTCTAGCAGCTGGTAACCATGGTAGGGAATTGAGCAAAATCCCGATCAAGGTACTAACTACAATAGTCTTGAGATCGATAGGATTAGATTTGACTTTGGTTAAATCTTTGATCAAGGGGGTTAGCTGTTTGGACAAATACCACTGCCAATTGGAACTACTATCGTTACTCCTGAACACCGTTCACTCCTTAAAATTAGTTATCAAAATCTTAACTCTTCTTAGCAATTAACAACGTTAGTGAGAAGTGCGGATTTAAAACACAGAGATGGTGGCAGGTATAGCGCTATGCGCCAGGCAAGAGGCAATAGGC
The DNA here is from genome assembly GCF_010692395.1 of Moorena sp. SIO3H5. Classification (GTDB taxonomy): domain Bacteria; phylum Cyanobacteriota; class Cyanobacteriia; order Cyanobacteriales; family Coleofasciculaceae; genus Moorena. The sequence continues at coordinate 2,728 of NZ_JAAHHS010000242.1, read as the reverse complement.
AAGAGGCAATAGGCAATAGTGAAGAAAAAAGCTTACTAATCAAGGGATTGAGCGATTTGAATTTTTATTCATTTGTCAAACACCATAGTGCGTAGTGCTATATTGGTTCAATTGTAGTTTATAACTTGTATAACCCATAAGGGTGCAGGTTGTAGGGTGGGCAAAAACCGTTTGATGGTTTTGAGTATTAATGATTATCTTACTTTGCCCACCCTACTTTAGAGCTTGTCTATCTAAGCGAATATAAATCGCTTTTTTAGTAATCGGTTTAACCATTTTGGCATTTTCCCAGAAATGATCGTCTAACTCCGGTATATCTGACGTATCAATTTCAGAGTCAGGAATATTTTTGATTTCTTCAAGTCGTTTGGGCGATATACTCATAATACTTTCTCTTTGTCTTGCAGCGGTCAGCGGTTAGCGGTCAGCTAAGGTAACAAATATTAAACCAATCCTTAGCTATTTTATTCAAAAATTCCGTAGGGTGCGCGTAGCCCATAAGCTGATTGCTGATTGCTGATTGCTGATTGCTGATTGCTTACCTAGGGAGTAGGAGTAAGAAGTAAGGTGAAGCAAATCGAATGGCTCTAATAATTATCAGAAACGTTATAATTATTTGTGTGGCAAAATAAACCGTAAACATTTAGGTAAGCAATCAGCTAATGCGCGTTAGCTGATTGCTGTTCGCGTAGCGTGCGCGTAGCGCATATGCTGACGGCTGAATGCTTACGATAAACCCTACCCAAATTAATATCCTGGATAGGTTGGGCATCTCCAATGAAGACTCATAAGCATCGGTCAGTCTGTGGGAAATTAAAACAGCAGTTAAATAATGCGGTTAAACGCTGGTTTAATTCCAGGGCTGTTTCATTCTCAATTTTTTGGTTCTCTGAACCTCCCAAGTGGCAGAAGTTTCGCGCCTGTTTTTCTAAAATTAAACCCAATAGTATAAAAAAACGGCGATTTGCTGACCAGAATGGGCTTTGGACCCCTTACCCATTAATTTTAGAGTCGAAAATGAAACAGCCCTGCCTCTTTATCCTGGTACCCCAACTACTCAGAATAAAGACTGTGTTTCTCGGTTTTGATTTTGGTAGAGGAGGGTAGCAGATACCACTAACCAAATATCTCATCCAATTTCATCATCGCACGCTTTATGTCTGGCCGCACTCCGATCTTCTGACCAGGTGAAGAGTTACCTGTCCATTTCAACAGTGCTCTCATGAACGCTCCGTCGAGCGTTACATGATGAACTGTCTTTGAGTATGACTGAATTAGCGCCAATGCTCCTGCACACAGCGGTGTGGCTGAGCTTGTCCCATTGAATGTATTTGTGTAGCTCTGTTGTCCTCCACGCTCACCATACAGATTCCCGTACCCCGTCGTTGTTACATTTTCTCCCCAAGAATTAATCATGACTTGAGTTCCATAGTTTGAAAATCCTAGTCGTTCAAACGAGGATGAACTACCAGCACCGACAAGCATCCCGCCATTGTCACCACGATAAGCTAAACTGCCACAGCTACTGGTATCCAGATAGTTACCGCCATTACCTGCTGCTAAGATAACTATGACCCCGCTTTGTGTAGCACTCTTGATTAGATCCCAATTTGAACGTGAAAAATCGAACGGATAATATGTTGTGCAACCCGAAAACTGAATATCAAGGCTCACAATATCACCAGGGTTGCTATCTGCGACAATCTTACTCAATTGGTTGATGTTGTAAACATATGTTGTTCCCCCATAAGCAATACCAGTTGTTCCAAATTCATTGTGCGTGGATCTTATACAACCAAGGGATGCTGTACCATGATCTGGAGAACTTCCATCGGCTGAAACGATATCAAGCTCCTTCAAGTCCTCATGATTCTCAATTAAACCAAAGTCCAAGTGGCGTACAACAGATGCTTTACCAGTTATTCCTTGTTGCCAAGCATATTTCACATTCATTCCCGGTGGGTGGTTCATATATGTTTGCCTGGATGTAAACTCTGGTGTCTGCTCTGCTTTTTCCACTACCGCTTTTTTTCCCATTTCCATTAATTCTTGGTATATGGGAGGCGATATTTCTGTAGTCTCCAATGATACGTACTCGACTTCATCTAAAGCATCTAATTCAAGTGCAAGCGCAAGAAGTTGCTCATTGGAGGCATCCTCATGCATTATGACTTTGAATATATTAAGCACATTGTTGTCTTTCATTGGATGTGACTCAATGCGACGTTTATCAGCGTCGGAAAAGACACTCCTGAAATTGCATCGGTATTTGCCCCTTTTTTCTAGGGCTTCTTTTCCATTGGGTTTGAATTTTACGAACAAAGCATGTTCTTGGTTGGTATCTACGATTTCGATGACACTTTTTGGTTCAATACTTGGCAACTTCTCTGACTTTGCCGGATCAAATTCGATCTTTTGAAGACCGACTGACAAGTCCACAGAGTTGGACTCGATGGTGATATTTTCTCGATCTGTGAAATACAACTCAGCTACTACTGAGTAAGTTGATGAGTAATTGCAATTGAAAATCACACAAGAGCGAACATCGATCTCTTCTGTGGCAGACTCCACATGCTGATCTTGTTTTAAAGAGTAGACGATTTTGTGGATGTTGCTTGCGTGCTTGTAGCCTTGCACTTCTGCAAATACTCTCTGGTGATCATTTGAATCTCTGGTCAGTAGTACTTCCATAATTAGTAGTCCTTTCAAAAATGGCTCATCAGTAGGG
>NZ_JAAHHS010000241.1 GCF_010692395.1 Moorena sp. SIO3H5 | reverse complement strand
TAAAAGCGTTCGCTACGCGAACGCTTTTTTTTATTAAGCTTTAAGCTTGGTTTTAGGGAGCAGGGAGCAGGGAGCAGGGAGTAGGGAAGAAGGAAAAAATTTTTTGTACCTCATTAGTATGGAATAATTTATATTTACAACTATAAAGGATGAATAATTCCTAATTTATTTGTTTTAAAAGCGATTTAATTAAGACAAATATTTAATTTTACAAAATATAATTTAAACTCTAATCACACTCTCCACATTCCCCACACTTTTACCTCTATTTGCTTAAAAAAAAATTATAAAACCTCTTGACACATAAAAATATAATAATTATGATTATACTATGCAAACCAATGGAATTTGTTAATCATGTTTACAGACTTTGTTCCGAATCCTGACAATAATCCAGAGTGTCTAATTCCGGGGAATACTTCTCAGTTTTTTTTCGGGAAGAAAGAACCGGTTGAGCACAGGCTTAAGGGCTCCCGTAAGGCAGTAATGAATACCATCTATTCCCTGTATACTCAGGGCTACGCACAACTTTATGAGTGGACTCCTCTTGAGCCGAGTGGCATGCCTGGAGAAGTGATTAGTACTTTGACGAGGTACCTAATTCTGGATTAAGATTTTAAGCAGCTGGGGGGTTTTCCCCCTAGCTATAAGACCAGGTCTAATCAAGTAGGATAATGATCGGACTGGTCATGGAACAAAGTCACATAACATAAGTAGTGAAATCGACTTACTGTGGATTTCCGCCAGCCGTGGAAATAATTTCTACGGCTATTTTTTTTATGCTTAGGAGGTTGTTCGCGAAGGGTGGCCTTTTGGCCAAGGTTAGCAGGTTTAAAGTTATCAAGTTAAAGGTTAGGAAGTTGTTCGCGAAGGGTGGCCTTTTGGCCAAGGTTAGCAGGTTTAAAGTTATATAGCGGTTTTGATAGAAATGAGGTACACAGGATTTTTGCCCTATTTTCTATTCCCTATTTTCTATTCCCTATTTTCTATTCCCTGTTCCCTGTTCCCTGTTCCCTATTCCCTTTTAACTTCCGACACTCCTATTACTTCACGCCAGACTGTACCCGCCACAGCATGGCATAAATTCCCTGTTGCTCTAACAACTGTTCATGTTGTCCTTGCTCTACTATTTTGCCTTGCTCGATGACATAAATACAATCGGCATTGCGGACTGTGGACAACCGATGAGCGATCGCAATGGTTGTGCGATTTTGGGTAATCTTTTCTAGGGAGCGCTGAATGGCGGCTTCGGTTTCATTATCAACAGCGGAGGTGGCTTCATCTAGAATCAAGATTGGGGGGTCTTTCAATAGTGCTCGTGCGATCGCAATTCGTTGCTGTTGTCCTCCAGATAGTTTCTGACCCCGCTCTCCCACAATGGTGTCATAGCCTTGGGGCAGATCCATGATAAATTCATGGGCTTCTGCGGTCTTAGCGGCAGCAACTATTTCCTCGGTGGTGGCATCAAAGGTGCCATAGGTGATATTCTCTTCTACGGTGCCGTGGAATAAAAATACATCCTGGCTAACTAGACCAATGGCATGGCGTAAGTCTTTGAGCTTGAGCTGTCTGATGTCAATCCCATCAAGGGTTATCGAACCTGCTTGGATTTCGTATAGTCTTAATAACAGTTTCACTAAGGTACTTTTACCAGACCCTGTGGAACCTACTATGGCGATAGTCTTGGTGGCGGGGATGTGAAGGGAAAGATTATCTACCACAGGGGGGCGATTACGATACGCAAATGTAACATTATTTAATACCAATTCCCCTTTAACCTCAGACCTAGGTAATGGTGTATCGCCAGAGTGCATGGCAATTGGGGTATCCAGCAGATTCATCACCCTAGTAGTAGATGCCATGGCCCGTTGATACTGATCGAGGGTGTTACCCAGTCGAGTTAATGGCCACAGCAAGCGCTGAGTCATGAAAACTAAGACACTGTAGGTGCCTACTGCTAGTTCCCCAGCGGCTGCGGACTTACCACCGTAAAGCAAAATTCCGGTAAATCCAAATAGGATTAACATCCGAATCAAGGGGACAAAGGCGGCAGAAAATGCGATCGCTTTCTGGTTACTGTGCTGATACCCTAGACTTTGTGTCTCAATCCGCTTGGCTTCATAGTCTTCTGCTGTAAAGCTTTTAATGGTAGTAATCCCAGTTAGATTATTCGCTAACTGTCCATTGAGTAACCCTACCTTTTCCCGAACTGCTGCATAACGGGGAGCAAGCAGACGTTGAAAGGTAATCGAACCCCAGAGGATAAAGGGGATAGGGATCAGAGTTATCCAAGCTACATTGGGAGCAACGATAAAGAAGCCCGCACTGACAATAATAATGGTTGTGGATATCTGGAGAATTTCGTTGGCACCAATATCGAGAAAGCGTTCTAGTTGGTTGATATCATCACTCAGGATAGACATCAATCCCCCTGTACTACTATCTTCAAAATACCCCAGTTCCAACGATTGCAGATGAGAGTAACCATCTAGGCGCAATTCGTGTTGAATGGTTTGAGCCAGATTCCGCCACAATCGTTCGTAAGCATATTGAAAGGCGGATTCCAATCCCCAAACAATAAAGCTCAGGAATGCCAGCAATACCAGTTGGCTAAAGATATCCCTTACTCCTAGATGGGCAATCAAGGAATCTTGTTGTTTTACCACCACATCCACTGCCATCCCAATCAAGACCGGAGGGGCTAAGTCAAAGATTTTGTTGAGGATTGAGCATGCGATCGCTTTCCAGATTAGGGAACGATGGGGCTGAGTGTAACCAATCAGCCGCTGGATGGGAGAGTTGGAATGCTTACGGTTATTTGGTTTCGACTTTGACCTTGAATTTCGTTTTGACTTTAACGTTGAATTCAACACTATAATTAACCCTGACTTATCAGGCAGAATGGATTGCTAAACCTAAAGAGTTACATCAATGGGTGACTATTATACCTTATAGCGCTGCATCCCTTAAATCCCTCTTTAATTTTGCCTTTTGCCTTTTGCCTCTTGCCTTTTGCCTTTTGCCTTTTGCCTCTTGCCTCTTGCCTCTTGCCTCTTGCCTTTTGCCTCTTGCCTTTTGCCTTAAAATAATAAGCAATATCGCTCAACCAAATTCATCAACAAACTAACCCTTGAATACTCCTAGCCACGCCATTATTAACCTTGCTGTTTTGAATCAACAGACTCAATTTCAGGCAGCTTTACCCATCACAATTGGTGCTATCTTACCAGATTTACCAATTTTTATTCTTTACATCTGGGCAAAATTAATTCGTCGTCAACCAGAGTACCAGATTTGGTCACAAACCTACGAACTGCCCTTTTGGCAGAACCTTGTTGCTACCTTTCATTCTCTTCCCCTAGCCCTATGTGGAGTAATCATCAGCCATTACTGGGGATGGCAACTTTGGGAAATTCTATGTTGGAGTATGATACTGCACTCTTTACTAGATTTACCAGTTCACAACGATGATGCTCACCGGCACTTTTTTCCTGTTAGTAACTATCGTTTTATTAGTCCTTTCTCTTACTGGGACCCCAAGCATCATGGTCATACCGTATCCACAGTGGAAAAATTGTTGGTGCTAGTAGCAACAATTGTTACTTTCTCTATGATTGACTCTTGGATAGGTAAAATTTTCCTAATTATTGTGAATGTGTTATACCTGATAGCATTTTTATATTTAGTGAAGTCCAAAGTACTAGATTTTAGGGAGCAGGGAGCAGCGAGCGGGGAGTAGGGAGTAGGGAGTAGGGAGTAGAATTGCTATATCCATCAATTAGTAGTTAATCTACCAAAAAAATATATCCCACATTCCTCACGAAATGAAGAATGTGGGTTCAGATTCAAACGGTAAGCAATAGCCTACCCTAGCTAATCAAAATTCCTTAAAAAAGGGGGGATCCATACTCAAAGTCCCCCTTTTTTAAGGGGGATAATGGGGGATCTCCGAAGCAAAAAGACACGCCCTAGTGCTAATTAAACGATGTGATGTACAACTTGCCAGTATTCTTGTCGATTACAATACTTTCTAAATCTGCACCAGCAGGAGCAGTAGAAGCATTAGGAAGCTCAGTGATCTGAATGGTAATTGGATTCTTTGAAGTAGAGTAGATTTTCAGAGGGCGATTCTTAGTATCGATATTATTGATATTGCCGTATGCTCCTATAATCATGTACTTTGTAGCATCTTGAGTTACACCAAATTCAGCACGTGGTCCTGAAGTTCCAGAGTCAGAAAATCGTGCCTGATATCCAGCATTTGCTGGGGATGCAGCACCAAGCAAGGTAAAACATACCAACAATAACGAAACCACAAGAGATACAAACTTTTTCATTATAATTTTATCCATTTTTTTTAATGGGGTACCTAACAGTAATTATTACCAATTCGGCTTCGCCCAAAACTATATTTTGGGATATATCCAGAAATAGTTTTCGGAGTATCAGATGCCAGCACTGGTTAGATAATTAACCGCCAGAACCAAACTATCAAAGCCTAGAGAATATGTCAAGCTAATAATAAATGGGTCTTCCGTACTTGTTATGCTAAATTAACACTTTGATGAAGGGAGCAGGGAGCAGGGAGCAGTTTTATGTAGGGTGGGCAGTTTTATGTAGGGTGGGCAGTGCTAGAAACAGATAACATAAGCAAGTAAATCCCGTTGCTAGGCACTGCCCACCAACGGGATTAATTCACAAAATTAATGACTATTTATTTGATAAAAATCAGCTCAATTCCGCTCGAATTATTTCCACCCGTTTCCGATTAAGGCCCAAATCGGATTTTCCTAAACGGGAGGCAGAGCGAACATGGATTACCTTAGCACTGTCATCCAACAAAAATTCTACATCATCCACAAACCCCATTAAAGGAGTAGTGAATTGTGCGTAGAGATAGTTGTCTGTTTCTTCAATAATTTCTGTTCGTTCTAGGTTTTGGATCACAGTTTTCAGCTTAGCTATTGCTTCGGTAGGGGTTGAGTTGTAAGCTAAAGGTTCAATACCATGTTCGGCATCTTGGCTATAGCTGCTGACACAGTTAGGGGTATTTGGGCAAGATGCTAATTGCCCTGAGGACTGAATCCCAATATTGGTAGGTTGTTTTCCTGGAAATTTCATCAACGATTCTCCTGAGAGGGCAAAGGTAGCTCCTATAGCAAAAATAGCGACTAATACTAACGATATCAATACTTTTAGTATTAGTCTTAACGGTGATAGTTTTTGGGTTTGTACAGTCATAAAGCGTTTGTATCTGGGTTGTAAACACAATTGCTGAAAAAGGCATGCTAAAGGCAAAAGGCAATAGACAAGATGGAAAAGAGGTCTGGAGTTTTATTGGACAATAAAACAAGACCATACAGGTTTACATCTCAAATACAAACACTATAGTGTATTAGTCTGTCTGTATTATTAATATCATATTTGGTTGACTAATTATCCTATTGACTGACAAAACTCCTAAAACCCTTGATTTTTCTTAGGGAGCGGTGGCGAGGTAGTTAAGCGCAACAAAACCTTTGCCAGGGTTGGGTTCAACATAGGGAAACCCAACCTAAGAAGCCAAATTTGTCAATCAACCAGCAGGAATAAATAGATTAGTTATACGTGCGGCGTTGTTTTCTGTTTGATTGCTGTCTCAACGCCGAGTTGTTGAAACTGCTGGTATTTAGTGATGAGTTTTAGCGGTCATCAAGACCCAAATACGATGGGGAGGGTGGATCTGGCAGGAGCGCAGGTGTTTATTTTGCCAAAAATTACCAAATAAGTTATATCAAAGTAGCTTAAAACTTGAGACAATTTGATCAAATACTGCTTTATACTCAGTCATCTCCTGATCCCAAGTAATCATAATTAATTTACCTGGCTCCCGATGAGATAGGACAATAGAACGGAAAACCCACATCCCACTCCATGTAAACGCCACTGCTTCAGAGGAAGCCACAAGCTGTTCAGTAACTTTTCCTTCTATCAAATAATGCTTTTTAGCCCATTCCATTGGTGATAGATTTTCAGGATTATCCACAATACCGATGTCAATAGTATTTATTTTCACAAAATCATCTATATTTAGATAATCTGCGTCTTTCCACACATAAACAGTTTGCTCATTTTTTTGTAGTTGATAGCCTTTAGGATAAGAAAAACTAAATCCCAACTGTGAATTTTGATAAGTTAAATTTTTTTGTTTTAATCCAAATTTTTTTTGATATTTTGTAGAAGATAAATTATTTTGACAGCCAATGACGAATGCCATACCGAGATATAAGAATAGTCTACGATTCACAAGGCTAAATTTACTGCTCATAAAGTTTACTTTTATTTTCCTTTTTATTTTCTTTGATTGTCAAATGCTTGGACAGATTTTATTCCATTTCTATTATCTTTAAGTATGCTGATTAGATTGCTATTTTAATATTAATTGTTATTTATTGTAGTGAAATAAACAACCATTGTATTGTTTATTTAAAAGAGTTGCTCTGGAAAAGGTATGATTTGGGATTGCTAACTATTAATAGCAAAGGGAACAGGGAACAGGGAGCAGGGAGTAGGGAGTAGGGAGTAGGGAGTAGGGAACTTCGGATCAACAATTCTCAGAATTTATTTAGGATTCCTAAATCATAACTAAATCTTCCTTTTTATAGCGTTTCTAGGACTCATGAGGTACACATAATTGTTTCACTATTGGCTTTTGTCTCTTGGCTCTTGCCTAATGTCTGCTCCCTGCTCCCTGCTCCCTGCTCCCTGCTCCCTAAAACCCAGATATTTGTACCTCACAAGTCGTAGAATTGCTATATGTTTACAGTTCAACACTTCTCCATCGTTTCTATATCGAATTCCCCTTGCAACATCGCAATCAGACATCGTCCAATGTGGTAAGCTAAATTAACAGGGACGGCATTGCCGATTTGTCTGTACTTTGATGATAGAGAACCGGTAAATTCCCAATCATCAGGGAAGCTCTGAATACGTGCATATTCCCTAACTGTCAAGGGTCGTGTTTCTTCAGGATGACACCGCTCGGTCTGTTTTTGAGCTGGGTTACAGGTGAGAGTAAGGGAAGGTTCTTCCCAAGAAAGCCGCCTAGCCATACCGGTTTTGCCGCCACCGAGATAGAAACTCTTTTTCATATACTCTTTTTGAAGCTCTATTGGTAAGTTCCGCCAATAACCTCCTGGTGGGATTAATTCCATAATTTCTCTCTTGCGGGGAGGGTATTTTGCTCCTATTGATTTAGGGCAATCTTTGAGCACCTCCCTCAGGGAAATAGTGTAATCTTTTTCCTTAGGAAATATTGCGTTTAGGTCTAAGTCTCTTCTAACCGCAATGATAATTACCCTCTCCCGCTTTTGGGCAACATCTAGAAACTGCGCTCTGAGCAACTTATAGGTAGGGTTGTAGCCTAAATCCTCTAAGGTTCGCAGCATAGTGGATAAGGTTCTGCCTTGGTCATGGTGGATCAGACCTCTAACGTTTTCAACCAGTGCTATTTTCGGCTGTACTTCTTTTACACACCGTGCAAACTCAAAAAAGAGCGTCCCTCTAGTATCGTCAAAACCTTTACCTAGACCGGCATAGCTGAAAGCTTGGCAGGGCACTCCACCAGCCACAATCTCTACCTTGTCCTTGTATTCGGTAAAATCAACATTGGCTATATCCTCAGGTATGATTGTCCAGGAAGGTCTATTCAGCTTCAGAGTGTTTACGCAGTCTTTATCAATCTCCACTAACAGCTTGGTGGTTAAGCCAGCGTTCTCAAAGCCCAGTGCCATGCCTCCACACCCAGCAAATAACTCAATGACTCTGAAGCTAGTGGGTTTGCTCTTTAGAACACGAAACTCAACCCCAGTAACTAGGCCTTGATACTTCCTTTGAATTCGTTTTAACTCTTCTATGTCAAAAAAGCGGTAGTTTCGTTCAGACCGCTTTGCTCTGAGCAGCTTTTTCTTTTCCCACCGACGTATGGTATCGGAGGAGACACCCAAGATTTGAGCAGCTTCCTGAACTGTAACTAGGTCTTGAACAGTGGCCGATTTAGTGTTTGCCATTTTCAAACAAAAACCATTTGAGGAGCAAGCAATACTCCAGAGGTTGAGGAAATAACTTTACCAATACCCAAAAAACTGCCATCTTCGTGGTACACTTGCACAGGACTTGTGGAGGTTTCAAGGGTAGAGACTTTAACTAGAGTATCATCCCAAGAGATACGCTGTCCTAAACACCAGCGACGGGCTTGATCAGGGGACAAGGTTACAGAGGGTAAGTGCCCCAAAGCTACACTAGGGGACACTGGCTGGAATAGGCTTTGTTCCAGCTGTTGGGTCAATTCTTCTAATGTCAGACTATCGGCTAAATCAAAGCCACTGCTGCGAGTGCGAGTCAGAGCAGCGAGCACACCACCGGTTTCGAGGGCATCTCCTAAATCCCGGGCTATGGAGCGAATATAGGTGCCAGGACCGCATGCGATCGCTAAATCAATTTCCGGAAATTCCCCGCCACGCCAATCCAAAACCTCGATCTTCTCAACCTCTACCGTTCGTTCTGGTACCTCTACCACTTCACCAGCTCTGGCTAAATCATAGAGCCGTTTACCCTTGATATGAATAGCGCTATACATTGGTGGCACTTGCTGAATGGTGCCCTCGAACTGTTTCAAGAAACCCTTGACCAACTCCAGAGTCAACTGGGGTGCAGACTGAGTAGCAATCACCTCTCCTTCCAAATCATCAGTAGTTGTCCTCACTCCCAGTCTCACCGTAGCCTTGTAAGCTTTATCCTGCTGCATATACTGCAACAGTCGGGTTGCCTTACCCAGAGCAATCGGTAAAACCCCCGTAGCAGCTGGGTCAAGGGTTCCTCCATGGCCTACTCGTTTCAGCCGTAGCAGACGCCGCACTTTAGCAACGCAATCGTGGGATGTCCAACCTGCTGGTTTGTTTAAGTTTAGAAATCCTTGCACAATCAGGGTGTTTGTATCTTGCTTGTAAACACAGGTATTGAATAAAAAGGCAAAAGGCAAAAGGCATGCTAGCAATAGGGAATTCCATAAAAAGGCAAAAGGCAATAGGCAAGAGTAACCCACCGCTTACCCCCAGGGCTCTAACATTGCTCGTAAAAGATAGATAGGGCTAATTTTCCCCATCTCCCCATCTCCCTACTCCCTACTCCCTACTCCCTACTCCCTACTCCCTACTCCCTACTCCCTACTCCCTACTCCCTTCAAACCTAATTACTCAACTACATTTAACCGTCGAGTAATCATAATCATCCCATCTCCCCGAATTAATATCGCTGAAATCCAGCGGTCTTCTGGTAACAGTGGGGCTCGGCCAATCTTAAAAATTCCCCCGGCAGCCAAAGATTCCAGGTCAATATCAGTGGGATTAGTATAGCGCTGTGGGCTGACGGATTCTTCTATAGCTACTCCCAGCAGCAAATCATCTCCAAGGGGTTCGGTGACAATGGCATCAAAATTAAATCGCTGACCAATACGGACTTGTTCTGGTAACTTCACCGTTACCTTGGGAGGATTGGCTCCTGATGTGATTTGCGATCGCTCTGCCAAAATGGTTGAATAGACAATTTTTTGGTTTTCAAAGCGCTGACGCGATCGCAAAGTCGATTCAAATTTGGTCTTCGTAGCATCCTGTGGCTGGTCACTAGTAATATAAGTCACTGTTTCTGCCACAATTGCGTTGCCCTCTTGCTGCCAATCCGTCAGTTCCGTGCGGTAATTCAACACAGGGTAGCGCTGCCACAATTGAACCAACGCTTCTCCCATCAAATCCCGACTTAAGCCATCGGAGTTAGCAAAATTAGCGCTATAGAATCCCAGCAACCCTTCAACATCCTTGCTATTAGCGAAGCGATCAATTTGGCTGAGGGTATCTTTAAGCTGAGGCGGTGCGGTTTCCGGACTATCTGCTTCGGCTTTCAGAGGAGAGCCGAGGGTCAACCCTGCCGTTAATAGTACAAATACTGACCAGTCCAAAGAAATAGACTTGACTTTAGTAGTAAAAGATTGGGATAGTCGTTGCAGTAAGGTTGCTGGATTGGTCATTGGTAATCGTTAACTGGTAACTGGTAACTGGTAACTGGTAACTGGTAACTGGTAACTAGTAACTAGTAATTAGTAATTAATAATTGGTGATTGGAGAAACGGTAATCCCTTGGAGTAAGGCCACTAACCAATCAACCATCAACGTTTCACCAATGATATCAAATCTAGTTTGATAACCTATGTCTAGTGGAGACAGCCCTGATCTCGACACTCCCGATTCCCGATTCCCGACTCCATTCCCCCCCTTAATAAGGGGGGTTAGGGGGGATCCCCACTCCCATTAACCCAACACAAAAGTCCCTCACCCAATTGATCAAGGAGACCAATAGCCGTGTCTAAGTCACCCATTCGATTGCTGATTGCCGCTAGTGGTACGGGGGGACATATATTTCCCGCCCTCGCAGTAGCCCAACACTTACCCAATTACACTATCGAGTGGCTTGGTGTTCCTGACCGCATTGAAAATGAGTTGCTACCACCAGACTATCCCCTGCACACCATTGCCGTAGAAGGCTTTCAACAACGCTTCGGTCTCGGTACTCTGCGCATCGTTACCCGCCTGGTCAGTTCCATTTGGCAAGTGCGGCAACTGCTGAGAGAGGGTAAATTTGATGGTGTCTTCACCACTGGGGGTTACATCGCTGGACCTGCAATTATGGCAGCACGGTTGCAGGGTCTACCTACCATTATACATGAATCTAACGCTATTCCCGGAAAAGTAACCCGGTGGCTGAGTCCCTTTTGCAATACTGTAGCCATAGGGTTTGAAGCCGCTTCCAAGTACCTACCCCGGATTAAAACCGTAACCGTTGGTACACCAGTGCGGGATAGTTTTCAACAGAGTCAGGCACTAGAACTCCCGATTCCACCAGAGGTACCCTTGATTGTGGTGGTTGGGGGTTCCCAAGGAGCAGTGGCAGTGAATAAACTAGTGCGCCAATGTGCTCCCGTCTGGTTTGAAGCCGGTGCTTGGATTGTTCATTTAACCGGAGACAAAGACCCAGAGGCGAACACCCTTAGCCATCCTCAGTACCTGTCTATGCCCTTTTATGACCAGATGGCACCATTACTGCAACGGGCAAACTTAGCTATTAGCCGTGCTGGTGCCGGAACCTTAACGGAGCTAGCCATAACTGAAACACCAGCCATTCTGATTCCCTACCCTTATGCAGCAGAAGACCATCAAGCTTTCAATGCAGCTAGCTTTAAGGATTCTGGTGCTGCTTTAGTATTTCGTCAAGACCAGTTGACTCACGAAACATTAGAACAGGAAGTGCTGGCTTTACTCAAGTCACCAACTAGGTTAGAAGAGATGAAACAAAAAGCAGCTAGTCTTGCGATTAGGGATAGTGGAAAGCGTTTAGCCTCTCTAGTTCGTGAGTTAGTTGAAATCTAAAAGATGAAAGGGGAAAGGGAGCAGGGAGCAGGGAGCAGGGAGCAGGGAGTAGAAAAGAGGAAACATAAAAATTATGTGTATCTCATTAGGTTGACAATTAATTTACTTAATTTTATATAATAAAAATTACTGTAGACTAGCTTCGACCTTGTGATTTGGAAATGACTAGATTGATTTAACAATTTCTGCTCATTTTGCCATTACAATAGTTATTGGTTACGGTGGTTTGCATAACTATCAGGTACACATTGTTTCTCCTATTACCTCTTCTCTCTTCCCTTCTCCCTGCTCCCTGCTCCCTGCTCCCTGCTCCCTAAAAACCGGTAATTTTGTACCTAACTGAATTGCAAACCTCTGTAAGCGTAATATTAAAACCAATTTACTGTAATGATTACTGTATATAAG
>NZ_JAAHHS010000240.1 GCF_010692395.1 Moorena sp. SIO3H5 | reverse complement strand
ATTGATTCCCCCCCCTCTCATCTGGCTGTGGAACAGGCATCTTGCCTGTTTCATTTCCAGGCAGGCAGGATGCCCACCCCACTGATATTGATCCCCCCCCTCTTATTCCCGATTCCCGATTCCCGATTCCCGATTCCCTGTTCCCGACTTCTGAAAGAAGTCAACATAGCAATTTTCGTCATTCGCATCAGAATTAAACTGGTACTCCTGCTCAGCTGCTAACTTGGGATCACCTGTTGAGGTGGATCTGCATGAATGTCTATCAGCGGAAGCTTTATGCTCTAATGCATCAGGAGCTCCAAGACCAAAGGGCATTAGCCTGCTACGGAAACAATCTAGATCAGCTGCAAAACTGGTGGCAGCAACTGGTAGACCAGCAGGAGCAAAGTCAGGTTCTGCCGAATGCGATCGCTAGTTCCTCTGACCGGGTTAATCTAGGCGCAGTTATTAACACAGAAAGTAATGATTGTCAAGTCAAGCATCCTATCAGCGGTCAACAGCACCAGATAGACTCTTTTAATCAACAAGAAATACCACTACTCGGGGATATTGCTACAGAACTGGATGAGAAAAAAGTGTTTTGGTGGCTCTGGCGGTTCTATCCAGAAATTAGAGCCAAGGAATATCCAAATGCCTTACTGGTTCCAGCTCATAAAATCTTACCCGATTGTCCAATCCACAGCTACAACAGCACAGTTTCTGCCCTAGTTGGTGCCCTCTATCCAGAAGATTGGCAGCTAGGAAAGTCTCACGAGCATCCCTATTTACTATTATTCACCTTCTCCCCAGTCCAGGAATTTATTAAAGCTTCCCGCAAGTTTCTTGATTTCTGGGCAGGCTCCTATTTACTCCATTATCTAAGTGTTAAACTCTGCTGGCATATTGCTCAATTGTATGGTCCTGATTCCGTAATTACTCCCTCCCTCTGGAGTCAAGAGATTATTGACGCCCTGATGATTCAGGAATTTGACCAACCAGAAGTAAATGATACAATTTTTCGGGATAGTTTTCAACAGTATTACCTAGATGAATTAGATCCAGTTAGCCGTTTTGATGATAATAAATCGACTAGTCTGAGTACTGCTGGTTTTCCTAATATTATTACCGCTGTCGTACCAGGAAAGGAAGCGGCTGAAACATTGGGTAAAGAATTAACTGATAAGCTAACAGAGGAATGGAAAGCAATTGCTGAGCAAGTGCGGGAACATATAAAACAGAAGGTTATTTCATGGCTGAATGAATACCAAAATCAGCAAAAGCGAGAGGAAATATTACAAGACTTTTCTGATGCTGACTACAAAGCTTGCCAGCGAGACTTAAAAAAATTGGAGCAACCTGGTTGTTGGGAGTGGAATACACTCTGGCATGCTCAGATAGAAAGTTCTTGGCAACCTTACTGGACTGCAGTACCGTTGGGTAATCCCGATCAACCACTGGTAATTACCAGAAACGACCAGGAAACATTTGATAGCAAATGGAAAGACGCTCAAAAAGCGATCGCGTTTTCCCGTTCTGGCCAAAAGATTCCCACGGAAGCAGAAGAGAAAGCTTTCCATACCCTTAATGTCGGTACATGGTGGGCAATCCTACAAGCTACATTAGGAAAATCTATTCAAGCTGTTAAGAACACCCGCACTTGGCAGATTCCCGTTGCCCCAGGAGAGCGCTCCACCCTTTCTGGTCAGTTTAGTGCAGTGCATCCCAATCTAAACTATAGAAGATTTCCCGAAGGTGGAGGTCTGTCAGCTCGTTCCATGCGCCTATTCTGGCGGTTGATGGCGGCAGTTTATCCAGGAGGACTGTTCAATGGTTCAGAAAAGCTCAATGCTTTGGAATTGACCAAGCGTATGGCTTGGCAGTACGGTGGCGTTGGTGAATCGTTGGGTATTGACTACCAACAATTCATTCGCTTTCCTAACTTGAGTTCCATTGCTGCAGCACGATTTGCCCATGACCATCCTGAAGTAATCCGCCAATACTGGCAGAATCTGAGACAATTAATTGACCAAGAGTTACCTGATTTTAAGGATAATTTTCGCTCCTGTACCGGTAATTACCCGTTTCAAGTTCCCAAGACTGATAACACAATTAATCCCAACAACAACGAAGGTGAAAATTTCAACGGTGTCATGTTTTCTAGTAGGTGGCTAGCTGATGATATGGGATTAACTCAATCTCGGGATGTTCTAAGACGGTTAGTAGAAACCGCTCATAAACAAACTGGTTTTAGTAATTGGTCTCCCGGTGATTGGTGGGTAATTGTTCTGGCTGATGGGGATGGCATGGGCAACTATGTTTCTGGTGCTAAGCTCAAGGAATATAAACACTACATACTTACAGACCAACTAGACCAATCTAGTCAGCAAGTTGAGGGATTTAACGAACTGCTAGAGACCAAAAAGCGCATGGGACCTGCTACCCATGTTGGACTGAATCGTGCTTTACTAGATTTTTCCAATCGCCTCGTGCCTTATATAACTGAAAAGCGCTTCTGCGGCAAAGTTGTCTACAGTGGCGGGGATGATGTGATGGCGGTGTTGCCTCTAGAAGACTTGCCGGAATTTTTGCGATCGCTTCGTGCGGCTTGGTGTGGTGCTGAAGACCCCCAACAAGAGTTTCACCCTAAAGGCGGTTACTGGTATCCCAACCAACCATTAGAAGGATTACCCGACCGTGCCCATTTCACCATGGGGAAGGGTGCCACCATGAGCATGGGCATTGTGATTGCTCATAAGAGCTTACCACTGCCCACGGTTCTAGACAACCTTTGGACTGCAGAGAAGGATAGAGCCAAGAAACTGCCAGGAACTAGAAAAGATGCTAATCCCGACCTTCCCCCTAAAGATGGTTTGTGCTTCCGAGTTATCTACGGTAGTGGCAATAGTTTAGAAGCACTAATGAAAGGACATTTACTAGACTATTGGTGGAAATTTATTCAGCATTACCAAGACATTGACCTCTCTCCTCTGCTGTATCGACTAGCAGAAGACTTGCCCAAACATGCTTGTGTAACCGAATGCGATCGCTTATTGAGTCAAGCAACCCAAGTTATCCTCAACCGCCGGGACGAAACCCTGTCTGATCAGGTTAAACATGCTTTACTAGACTGGATTAATCAATGGGAACATTGGGCGTTTCATGCCAGAAAAGCTGCTGGAGAAAATGCCCTCGGTACCCAAGAAAAGGATTTAGCAATGTTATTAAAATTCAGTGCTTTTTGGGTAGATAAGATGGTGCAACGTCAGGAATGGAGGGAACAGGGAACGGGGAACAGGCAATAGGTAAAAGGCAAAAGGCAAAAGGCAAGAGGCAATAGGCAATAGGCAAAAATCCCACCATTGAAGGCTAATATGATGTCAGGATAATTACCCTGTCTTGATGCAGTCGCTCATGGGGGAAACCCCCAAGACCGCGCTGCATCGCTTAATAACAATCTCCCCATCTCCCCATCTCCCCATCTCCCCATCTCCCCATCTCCCTCTAAAAAAAAATGCTATCTTGGTATACCATTGAACCCATAGATGTGTTGCTGTTTCGAGAAGAAAAACCCTTTAGTCCAGGGGAAGGGTCTTGGGCAAAAGGGAAGTTTCCTCCCATGCCCATTACGGTCTTTCAAGCCCTTCGTTCTGCTCTACCCCATTATGGATATAACCAGAAAGATAAGAAACGAAATTTAACATTTATCGGACCTTTTCTGTTAGATCAACAAGACACCCTCTGGTTACCAACACCAAAGGATTTACTCTGTGTTCGCAAAAAAGATGATCCTACGGAAGCAGAAGATAATCACAAAGATTCAACTGATACGTGGGATAAGATAAAGCGTCTTCAACCAAAAGATACTCAGCCCGGTTGGGATTATATCTGTTTTGATAGGGAGGAATTGCAACCGATGGTTCCTCCTCAACTTGAGGATAATGAATTTATCTGTGGTTCTCCTCAACCTTGGATTAAAGCTGAAGCCTTGATCAAGTATCTCCAAGGGAATAATTTTGAGAATAAAAAGGATAACAAGGATAACGATTACTTTTGTGATAACCCTTGGAGTCTACAAATACTACCCCATATCCATATGAAATCAGGGAGTAGGCAGGTACGGGATGAAGAAGGTTATTTCACTGAAATAGCAGTGCGTATGGATCCGGGATGGCGACTAGTAGCAGGGATTAGTACTAAAATAGACCAGACCGTAGTGCGCTTGGGAGGAGAGGGACATCGAGCTATTGTTTCCCCCATCAAGCCCTTAAAACCCTGGCAAGACTTGGAGCAGTTTTCTGAACAAAAATCCAGCAATTTCGCCTATTTACTGACTCCGGGAATAGCAGAAAAACAGAAAGCCAAGTATGGGGTTTATCCCAGTAATTGGAAAGATAATCTCAGAGGTTGTGTAAGCGATCGCCCTTTATTCTGGGGTGGTAGAACCCAGATCAAACGTCGGCTATTGAATTCTCAGGAAAAGGGAAATTGGCAGTCAGCTTTATCACCCCAACGGGCGTTTGTGGCACCAGGTACGGTTTATAGTTTTGGAGAAAACTTACCTAAGGATAAACTCCTGTTACCTGATAGTGATAATGATGACTTGGAAACCTTTAGGCAATTGAACTATGGAAAACTTTTGTGGGGAAAGATACAATGACAGTTAATCTTGCTTATTTATATCTACTTTCTCCCTTACATACTGGGGGAACCAGTCAAGAAGGTAATTTAGTAGGAATTGCCCGGGAATCTCATACTGAATTACCCTATTTACCTTCCAGTACAATTCGAGGTCGTCTTCGGGCAGCTACCTCCCAAGACCAAAGGACTAAATTATGGGGTAATACCATTGAAGATGTTACCTCTGGCAGTGATGAAAACCTCAAACAAGGAACTTTATGGGTAGGAGATGGAGCAATTATTTGGTTTCCTGTTCCTTCTCTAAGTCATGGGGTAGTTTGGGTAACATGTCCGTTTCTATTGAAGCGTTGGCTGCGTTTTATTGACCCAAAACCAACTGTCTTTCCTGACATTGGAAGTTTTAGCACAGGGAATCAAGCTAATCTTTATTTAAGAGATGCAATCTTCAAAAAAGAAAAGCTCAAGCCTTGGTCAGAGTGGTCGCAGTTTATTCCGAATGGCAGTGACGAAACTAATATTATGACCCAATTACTGGTGTTGTCAAATCAAAACTGTCGAGTGTTGATTGAATCGAGTCTATGGCGGCAGGTCAAAGTTAGACTAGATGAAACAAAAACTGTACAAGGAGGATTTCGCTACGAAGAAGCTATTCCACCAGAAACACTAATGTATTTTCCTTGGAGTACTACAGCAGCAGTTAATGGTAATGGCAGAGAAACAAAAGAGTCAAGTGATTTTAAACAGCTAATGAGCAAGCAATCTTTATTACAGCTAGGGGGACAAGAAAGTCTAGGCAGGGGATTTGTACGGCAATGGCTATCTGAGCAACAGGAGCAGTAATCATGTCTGATGAACTATACGATCCTCGTACATTTAGTAAATCGGTTTATAAAGCTTTGTCATATATCTGGCAAAAGCATCAGGATGACCGCACCAGACTCAAAGAACAATATAAGCAATCCGTAGAACTCTATAGTTATTTAGCTACTTGGGGAATGTTACGGCTAAAAGCTGAAGAGCAAGCTCTCAACCAGGATGGAAAAAAGGATATTGTTGTCATATTCTTTAAGACTCTGCAAGAACTTTCCGGCCAGACAGGGCTAGAGCAGAACCAGGGGTTAGATACCTTGAGTGATATGGAAGCAGAAGACTATCTGGGTTTAACCGGCTTGGGGTTGCAAATTGCTCGTGAATTCGCTTTTTGGGCAACTGCGGTTTATGCGGATGTCAAAGCCGAAGCTGAAGCCGAATGAGATAATTTTTGGAGAATCTGTCGATGACATCAAATCGTCCTAAACCAAAAAAGCAGGGAAATCGAAGCGGGAAGAATGGTGGCAAAAACCAACAGCCCTCCCTACCTCGCCCTTCTATTTGGCTTGACCCAGAAAATCCACCCCAAACTGCAAAAACAGCCAGTTTTGTAGAATATCTACGCTGGATGCGTACTCCCAATTCAGACACCAAGGACGGTACCAAAATAGAACTGTTGCAGAAAGCCATGGAGAATGCTGACTATGGCGATCGCTTAACTCAGCTTACCCGACGGACGCGATCGCTAGTTGGTCAAGAAGGGACAATCTTAGAATTGACTTGCCCTTGGCGTATCCGGGTTGGTGGTATTCTCGGTCCGGAAAATATTCTACTCCCCGCCTTCGACGCTTTGGGAATGCCTTACATTCCTTCCAGTACTCTACGAGGTGTTGCTCGTTCCCAAGCTATTCGGGAAATCATGGCACGAGATCATAGTTGTTGGGACAAGGCCGAGAAAAAAGTTGCCCCCTATTTTGGGGACCTAGAGGCTGATCAACAAGACCGCTGCGGTAAGGTTATATTTTTTGATGCTTACCCTTTACCTATGGTCCAAGCTAGCACCCCCAGCCAGGCTGGTAATCGAGGGGTGGCAGCAGTGAGAAGTAAAGCTAAAGCCGTCTCTAGGGCTCCCATGAACGGAGGACTAGCCGTTGATATCGCTAATAATATTTGGGGTTGGCAGGATAATCATCCTCAGTATATTTCCAATCCCAATCCCTTCTTTTCCCTTAAAGGGTCTACCTTTGTGATTGGCCTGCGTCCCATGTCCGGTTGTAGCCTAACAACGTTTAACCAAGTCAAGGATTGGTTAACTAAAGGATTATGTGAAAATGGTGCAGGTTCTCAACTCAATACTGGTTACGGTAGATTGACTCTTAACTCTAATGGTCAACTTAACAAACTACCCAGAGAATTATTCCGAGTAGAGTTTGAACTCGAAGGTCAATTAATTCACGGTTACCAGAAATCTAATTCTGATTCCTGGAAATGGAATCAGAAGAATCAGAGATGGTTGCATAAAGGTAAATCAGAGGCAGAGGTGCGTCCAATTGCTTTTAAATCTATGGTGCGCTACTGGTTCCGCACTTTGGCTTTAGGGGTGATACCAAGGGAACAGATTGAACAACTCAAACGCTGGGAAAACCAAATCTTTGGCGGTATCCAACCTCAACAGAAATTGGGATGGTTGCGCTGTCATATTCTGGATGGAAAGGTAGAACAAGCTCAAGGGTCTAATCGGAATTACCTCTGCGGAAAGCAAACTGGAATTCTAGTATTATCCCACGCTCCAGAAACCCCTATCAAGAGGCAACATGCCTTAACTCAATTGAGCAAAACTCTGACTTGGATAATGTTTCATCTTGGTGGAGTCGGACAAGGTGCTAGACGACCCTGCTACCAACGGTCAACCCTTCCCTACTGGCGTGGTTCTACTTTAATTCCTTTGACTAACACCAAGGAAGAAGAGGAGTTTTGGGATTTACCAGAAACTATAGGTAAGTTTACGAATTTATTCCGTTGCCGTCTGAAAGCCTTTTATCAAAGCTTGCAGAACTTAACTGAGCTTGATGTCGATTATGATAATCCTCAATCACTAGAGATTCGAGACGATAAAAATTGGGAGGAAGCTATTGATCGTAACTGCCAAATTGTGATCTGTAGTGGCAGACAAAAGAATAAGAAAATCTACGCTTTATCGGTTTTGCACAGTCCAGAATTTAACCCCAACGGTAACTATGATCCTGACCTTTGCGGACGCAGCAGTCCAGCTAAACCTTCACCAGTTTGGATATCCGATATTAACGCTGGAGATGAGATTGCTTACCAAGTGGTGACCGTGTTTGGTGCTAATGTCAATCCCCGTAACAAATTTCTTGAAAAATTAAAGCAAGAGGCAACTGCCCACACTAAAGTCTGGCCATTTCCAAAAAGTCGTTCATAATTTCGTCATTCGCATCAAAATTACTGACAGCCTCAGGTAGTATCCATAATTATAGTAAAAACAGCCCCGTAAGCTATCAGCTAATAGCTATCAGCTTAAGCGCTACGCGCACGCTACGCGAACAGTTATCAGCTATTGAATCAAACAGGTAAGCATTTGTTTAATCTGAGTTACGAAAAGCTGACGGCTGACCGCTGACCACTGAATGCTTACACCCCACCTATATTTGCTTAAAAAAGGTTAAAACATATCATGGCAATTCTTATCGCTAACATTGGCACGTCTGATCTAGCCGTCAAGATTGAAGATTACTACATTCCCGTAGGATTTGACCGAGAAGAGAAAAATCTACCTCTTGACGACCTCACCTCTAATCAAAAAGAGGTTTGGGAGCAACGATTACGTAATGATTTGATTACCGAATACGTCTGTCCTGAGTTGGGGGTAACGGTTAAAGAGGGAAAATTCTCCTTCCGAGAGTTGACAGAAAAACTATTATCTGAATATCAACAGAATCCCGAAAAATGGCATTATCGTATCAGTCCTGGGCGTATTTGGGGAGTTGTGAATACTGCCATTAAAACGTTTAACATTAAAACAGCTTACCTGTTTGTGACCAATCAGCCGGAAACGGAAACCAGGGGTTATCCTTCGGATACTATTTATTTATTTGAGATTTTAAAGTTGTGGTTTGATCGGGAACTTAACAGCAAATTAGAATTAAAATCCTGGGAGATTACCACTTCAGCTGTTGATCAAGATCAGCTGTTTGATGAATACTACAAGTTTTTTAATCAACGCAATCCCAGCGAGACTATTTTAATCAGTATGAAGGGGGGCACTCACCAAATGGGAACTGCCCTCAAGATGCAGGCAATTGCTTCGGTAATCCCCAAGCAACTATTTATTGACCCCCAACTCTCCGTGAAAAATATTTTATCCGGTGAGCCTTCAGCTTGTCAGTTGACTGCCTATTGGTATTATCTACAAAGTCAGAAATATCAAGCGGTGAAGTTACTACTCAAAGAACGTTGGGATTTTGACGGGGCAATTACGATTCTTAAAGACTGGCAAAAGGTTATTGGCTGGTTGCAGCAAAACCAAGTCCATGACCGAGGTATTGTTAAAACCCAGAATACTCTTGGGAATGCGATCGCACTTCTTTCTGTAGCTGTGGATTGCTTGAATTTAGATATCCCCAGTGCTAGAGAGCGCTTAACTAACCTTGAATTGGGAATTTGCGAGGATTTAAAAGGGCAATTAAAGGGTAAATCTGAGTCAAATATACTCAATTTATATACTCGCTGTCGTATTTATTGGGAATTAAATCAGGTATCTAATTTATTAGTAACTTTGTCTTCTTTTTATGAAGAGGTATTGTCCAAGTTACTAGAAGTGTTTGAGGGAGGACGTTTTTTTGAAAATCAAGATAAGTGGTATTTAGATATCCCAAAAATGCGGCAAGAGATGGGAGAGGAATATTGGCAAAAATTCTATAATTTGGAAGCACCATACAATTCAAGGTTAAAACCCGATCAGGTTGAGAAAGACCCGTTTTTTCAGTTAACTGGTCGTCCCAGTAAGGGTAATTTCCTTGAGGTTTTGGTCAGTTACTGCCAAGACACCCATAAACAGACTCATGGGGAAAAGGTTTTAGCTTCACTGAAACGTCTAGACTATTGGGCGCAGAAACGTAATCAGATGATTCATCAAAACCAGGGCATGTCTAAGAACAGGATGAAGTATGAATATGAAAATGATAAAGAAAAGAAGTCTGATGCTTGTCCCCCCGATAAAATCTGTGACGTGATGGCAGATATTTGTAATAGTGAGTTGGACATTGTTCACAAATATAATCGGCAAAAGTTTGTTGGTGATAAGGCGGATTATTATCTGTATACGCCGATTCGGAAATGGGTTATTGATAAATTGTTGAAATAGACATAATAAACGCTATAGTTACGATTAATTGTTAAAGTAGGCAATGCCTACTTTTTTTTATTTAAGGGTGAGTGTTTTTAGATTAATTCATTTTTTGAGGGAGATGGTAACAAGTCTAGATTCTAAATTCTAAATTCTAAATTCTAAATTCTACATTCTGAATTCTAAATTCTAAATTATTTGCCGTTTCCATTAATTCATCTCCTTAACGGAGATTGTAACCTCTGACATTGACGAGTTAGATAACTTTCAACCTGTTTCCATTAATTCATCTCCTTAACGGAGATTGTAACCTATGTAATACACCCAAAGTATATAGTATTGGTTGTTTCCATTAATTCTTCTCCTTAACGGAGATTGTAACTTCCATTTTTAGTTTTTGAAGCTTATAGTAAATTGAAAGGTTTCCATTAATTCATCTCCTTAACGGAGATTGTAACATATGGAGATGTCGTAAGTGATCCCCTTGACCCTGTTTCCATTAATTCATCTCCTTAACGGAGATTGTAACGAATTAGTTTTATTCATAGATTTGGATGGTACTGTGTTTCCATTAATTCATCTCCTTAACGGAGATTGTAACCTGAAGACAATATTGGAACCACCAAAATATTCACGTTTCCATTAATTCATCTCCTTAACGGAGATTGTAACATGGATTAAGTCAATAAATACATCTGGGATGGATACACCGTTTCCATTAATTCATCTCCTTAACGGAGATTGTAACAAACGGAATCATTTGTCAATCCTCTTCATCATTAATGTTTCCATTAATTCATCTCCTTAACGGAGATTGTAACATAGACCACCCTGAGTTCAAGGTTGTTGTTCCCACGGTTTCCATTAATTCATCTCCTTAACGGAGATTGTAACCTGAACCTTGTAAAAGTCCAATCCTTCTACTGCTCGTTTCCATTAATTCATCTCCTTAACGGAGATTGTAACGAAAGAGCGGGATAGCTCAAAACTTTTCCAAGTTGTTTCCATTAATTCATCTCCTTAACGGAGATTGTAACTTATCGAGAATTTTTCTTTGACCAAATTCATTAACTACGTTTCCATTAATTCATCTCCTTAACGGAGATTGTAACCTTCTTAAGCAGCGATACAAAGAAATCGATCAGTATTGTTTCCATTAATTCATCTCCTTAACGGAGATTGTAACTCAAATTAACCAAAGCTCAAGATACTTTGAATTATGTTTCCATTAATTCATCTCCTTAACGGAGATTGTAACTCTGAAATCCGGTTCAAGCCAGTTCTGACTGTTTCCATTAATTCATCTCCTTAACGGAGATTGTAACTTCATCAGAGCTTAAAGCTAAAACACTTTCTGTGAGTTTCCATTAATTCATCTCCTTAACGGAGATTGTAACTATTAAAGCTGGTTTATGGTCAGAATTATAAACAGTATAGTTTCCATTAATTCATCTCCTTAACGGAGATTGTAACTTACCAAGTCGGGGGACAAGTAATTGTTTACGAAGTTTCCATTAATTCATCTCCTTAACGGAGATTGTAACTAATGAGCTAATAGAGCAGTACCTAGCCGCTCATGGGGTTTCCATTAATTCATCTCCTTAACGGAGATTGTAACTCGAAAGTAAAGAACTTGAAGAGTTAGTAGCAACAGTTTCCATTAATTCATCTCCTTAACGGAGATTGTAACGGATTTTTGCGGTTTCCTACTCTAACCGCTTCCCGTTTCCATTAATTCATCTCCTTAACGGAGATTGTAACCGGTTTATCAAAAATGAGAAAGCATATCCTGACAACCGTTTCCATTAATTCATCTCCTTAACGGAGATTGTAACTTGTTTGCTATTTGCTCCATTGTTTACGGTGACAGTTTCCATTAATTCATCTCCTTAACGGAGATTGTAACGTTAGCAAAGCTGGACTAATCGTCCCCGGGAAGACAGGGTTTCCATTAATTCATCTCCTTAACGGAGATTGTAACACCGGTATAGCTACCGGACGTTGCTACAGAGTGTATCGTTTCCATTAATTCATCTCCTTAACGGAGATTGTAACCTTACCAAGTTAGCGGGAATGCAAC
>NZ_JAAHHS010000024.1 GCF_010692395.1 Moorena sp. SIO3H5 | reverse complement strand
CGTCAGACAAACGCCAACCACTAGTTTTGTACTCCACAGAACCATGAGTTTGTTCCCTTTTGAATCGTGGATAACCCTTTCTTCCTGGTTTATTCTTCTTGCAGTTGTCAAAGAATCTTGCAATTGCACTCCATGCCCTTTCGGCAGAAGCTTGTCGAGCCATAGAGTTAAGTTTATTCACCCAGGGAAAGTTTTCGTCGGCAGCGAGTACAGCGCAATAGGCACTCAAGTGGTATCTGCCAATGTCTCGGTTATCCATCCAGTATCTCAGGCAAGCATTACGAACAAAACGAGCAGTTCTAATCGCCTCGTCCAGGGATTGGTACTGTTGTTTTGTTCCTTCCAGCTTTGCCTCAAATACCAGCATTATTACGTCGAAATCGCTGACGTAATAATATCACGAATATTGCTAAAAACTCAACTACCCCTCGCCTTGTCAAACCTATGGTTTGATTCAGTTAAGGGGTGTCTCGTTTTTAGCCAACAATTCATCTCACCGCCAAGTCTGCGACTGTGGCGGGAGCATTCTTGTTGTTTTTAGGTAATTGTCAAATGGAGCGACTAAACCAGTATCGGCAATGGATTCAGCAGTTACTCAGGGAGCATAACAAATTCAAGCTCTTGCCAGTTTCCCATTAACAATTAAATTCGCCACGGGTCGCACCTGTAGAATGGGCATCTTGGTGGAACTGGCATCTTGCCAGTTTCGCATTAAGAATTAAATTCGCCACGGGTCGCACCTGTAGAACTGGCATCTTGGTAGAACTGGCATCTTGGTAGAATGGGCATCTTGGTAGAACTGGCATCTTGGTAGAATGGGCATCTTGGTAGAACTGGCATCTTGGTAGAATGGGCATCTTGGTAGAACTGGCATCTTGGTAGAACTGGCATCTTGGTAGAACTGGCATCTTGCCAGTTTCAAGATATTTTCGCGCGGGCAGGATGCCCACTCTACTGCTATTCATCCGAAGATTCAGCAACGCTTTCTAGTCATCTATATTGATGCTAACCGCTGACCACTGACCGCTAACCGCTGACCACTGACCACTGATGTATAAATCACATATCATACCCAAACAAATTGGGGTCAACATCTTTCAAATCCAAATCCCCTAACCCATACTCAGCCCAACGCCGGTCTACCATCGCTGCTACATCCCCATCTGACTCCAACGTTGCACCCCATTCATGTTCCGTTTCCGGTGGAATCTTAGTAGTAGCATCAATACCCATCCGTCCCCCTAAGCCAATCTTTTCACTAGCAAAATCCAAACTATCAAAGGGAGTATTAGGCAAAATAAAGACATCCCGCACTGGGTCAACTTTAGAACTAATCGCCCACACCACTTGACGGGGGTCGCGAATATTAATAGTCTCATCCACCACAATCACAAACTTGGTGTAAGTAAATTGAGGCAAGGCACTCCAAAACGCCAAAGCAGCCCGTCGCGCTTGTCCTGGATAGGCTTTCTTAATGGAAATAATGGCCGCTTTATAACTCAGAGCTTCCATGGGCAAGAAGAAATCCACAATTTCTGAGACTTGTTGCCGCAGGATCGGGGTATAAATCCGATTGAGTGCGATCGCCATCATCGCTTCTTCTTTCGGTGGACGCCCACTAAAGGTAGTTAAATAAATCGGATCCTTGCGGTGAGTCATACAGTGGAAGCGAATCAAGGGGGAATCCTCCACTCCACCGTAATACCCCATGTGGTCACCAAAGGGACCATCTGGCAACATTTCCCCTGGAGTAATCGTGCCTTCCAGGACAAACTCCGAATCCGCTGGTACTTCTAAATCTAAGNTACCTTGACAATCTACTACTGTGTATGCACCTTTAGCAACCCCTTCCATGGAAGTAGCTGTAAAGTTAGGAATAGCTTGACGGGTGAATGCCAATAGTGTGGGTGCATTGTCCTTGGCTCTTTCGATCGCGACTTTATAAGCACCAGAACATTCGGTTCCATCCGCAGGACGAATCACAGCCAAGTTGGGAATTGCCCGGAGGGAAGCTAGGGTTTACACTGGTTGGTGGGTTGGTCCATCTTCCCCTTGTCCAATGGAATCGTGGGTCATTACCCAAATGGCACCGGCTTGGGAAATGGCAGATAAACGAATGGCAGCACGCATATAATCGGTGAAGATTAAGAATGTGGCTCCATAGGGAATTAATCCCGAACCATGGAGGGCCATACCGTTACAAATTGCGCCCATACCATGTTCCCGCACGCCAAAGTGGACGTTGCGATTGAGGTATTCTCCTTTTTGGAAATCCCCATCGGTTTTGATTTCTGTCAGGTTGGAGTGGGTTAAGTCAGCCGAACCACCAATTAATTCTGGTAAAACTCCAGCGATCGCGTTAAGCGTTGCACCAGACTGGTTACGAGTAGCATCCTTCTTGCTTTCAGGAGTATATTTAGGTAGTGCATCCGCCCAACCTTCAGGTAATT
>NZ_JAAHHS010000239.1 GCF_010692395.1 Moorena sp. SIO3H5 | reverse complement strand
ACTACCCCAAACCCCAAACCCCAAACCCAAAACCCCAAACCCCGTCAGGAATTGTGCATTGTCCCAAAAGTGTCCACTCCCAGACCCTCTAGAACAGAATCCCAACAAAATTAATTCGTCTTTCAGGAAACTGTCATATTACTGCTGTAGTCTTCAAAGAAGAGTCCCAAGTCCAAGGGACAATCTGGATGGTTTTCTTGGGTACACCGAAGACGCATGAATAAGTGACACATTAAGACCAACCAGCTGGGTGCTGTTAGCCGTAAGGTTGAATCTAGATAGGCTGCAAATGAGGTTGAGGCAAATATGAATGCTCCTACTTTTTTAAATCGGCAAAACCAAAATCGACAGTGGTTCCCAATGTCCCGCAAAAACCACAGGCATTTAGCACCAGTGAACCTAGTGCCTAGAAAAAGCCACATACACTCTGTGAAAAGCCTGCGCACCTTAGCAAACTCGAAAGTGAAACAAGGAGATTACAACAGTGCGATCGCATTGTTAACCCAGTTGATTAATCTCAATCCCACCAGTGCATCAGACTACAACAATCGGGGATTGCTGTATTTCCAAAGTGGTCAGGCCTACAAAGCTTTATTTGATTACAATCAGGCACTGCGAATTGATCCGAGATTGGACAGTGCTTACAACAATCGCGCTAATTATTATGCATCAGTTGGGCAACTGGCTGAAGCCCTAACCGACTACGAGCAAGCTATTGACCTCAATCCGGGAAATATCCGCACCTGGATTAACCAAGCGATCACCTTCCGGGAATTGGGATTGTACGATTTAGCCCTAGAAAACCTTGACATGGCTCTAATGCTAGGATGCCTGGAAGACCATGTCTATGCTCAGAGAGGGCGTACTTACCATCTCCGGGGTGACTGGAACTGTGCCATCAGCGACTATCAAAAGGCTTTGAAGTGCCTGCCATTGTCTGGTTCTTCTGATTCCTTGCGCAAGAAAGTGGAAAATTGGATCAATGATTTGCTTAAGCCACTGAAAGCTTGAAGGGGTTATTGGTTAGCTATGCGCGTCCCAAACAGCGATTCGACCTAGGAGACGCTACGCGAACGCACAGAGCTTGCTCGACCGATTACCTTTAGCTCAGTTTATGACCACCGGAAGTATGACTAATTTCCATCCCCTAAGTCTGGATCTTGCCAGACGACCTGAACGTGGTTCGGATCACGTCGTAAGCTTTGCTCTCGCATTACTTTCTGGGCTTGCCTGGGGTCAAAAGAGCGACTGAATTCACGGCGCAAGTTATTCACTCGTGTCTCAGTTCGCTTCACCTCTCGTTTGACTTCTCGCAACTTGCCTTGCTGTGAGAGATGATAAGGTAATAGTTCCATCAGTGCGGTAATGGCAGCGGCACACAGAACTAGGTTAACAAGTAACTTAGCAGTAGTTTCACCAGCAACTGCACCGTAAGACTGTCCCTGCGGACGGTGCTTGATTCGAGGAACTCTTCGGCGAGGTTTTGATGGTACCCGAGTTGAGTGAGAGGGTTGGATTGCGTTCATTTCCGTTTACGATGCCACGCTGGTACATCAGCGCCCTTGGGTTTATTATTGGGTTGATTAGGATAGAGTTTTGAGTATGCACCTTTTATTTAGCCAGATAATTTAGCTCAAGAATAGTCTTGATAGAACAATCAAACCCCCAAATAGACTAAGAGCTTAGCACAATGTGAGTTTGATCACATCAATAATTTCCTGGTGTTGACTCCAATCCAAGGGAAAGGACCTTTCAGTCAAGAGAATAATTCCTCACCACGTGCTTATAGAATTATTCGTCATAATACATAAAATATATAGTAATGTTCCCAGTTAGAGTGGGGTATGCAGCGATTCTAGGAAACTTTTGCTCACGGAAACCCTTCAAAAAGCGCTCATTTGCGTCATCAATGTCGTGCTGAGCGATAAAATAATACTATTAATAAATTAACTCCGAGGGTCAACCCCTCTTTTTCATCCAAGACTTATTCATCAAAGACCTATTCATAAAAGACTGAGCTAGCAAGGTTCTCTTCCTCTTTTCCATCTCCCCATGGATTTCACTAGCTTTAATGAGGCTTCGCGATTCATTAACTAGTTTAGCTAACCCCACCCACATCCTAGATTATGGCTGGGGTCAATCAAACGATTTTGTTGATCCTTTGTCCGCTCTAGATCCAGGCCGCTTAGCAGCAAGGCTTTGAGCTTCCGATGGATTATTTGTAAAGTTCAGTAGACAGCCGGAATGCTAGAAATCCTGGAAGCAAAGCCAGCAATAGAGCTCCGATAACTTGGGCATCTGAAATAGGCATCGTATACAATCTCCTTTATTTGAGCGATATTCTATACCATTAACGGCGCGCAAGACCAACGGCAAATCAAATTTGCCACGGGTCGCACCACAGCCAACGAATTGGACTAGTTCTGGAATTCTATCACGATAACTTATCAAATCCAGATAATAACATTCTTCTAGCTTGGGTTGATCTCAAATTGCTATCACACCTATTACCTTGATCTTGCTGGAGGTTCGGTGTGGGCGTTGTTACCTCGCGCCTTGTCCCACGCGCCTTGTCCGACGCGCCTTGTCCCACTGCACTCAAATCCTGATTAAATGTTAAGATTATTTAAGTTAAATATCAAAGTTTTAGTAATTTAGGCGATTACGTATATTACATATACTAAGTTAACCCTTTAAAACCTTAATAATTTTTAATGCTAGACCAAATTCTTAACTCACGGTTTAATGTTGGGCTTGAGGCTCCTGTGGTTTTGTTGATTCTGGTGGCACTAGAAGCTTTACTGTCTGCAGATAATGCGATCGCATTAGCTGCGATTTCCCAAGGCTTAGAAACCAAACAACTTCAACGCCATGCTCTTAACTTGGGCTTAGCAGTTGCCTATGTGCTACGAATCACTTTGATTCTGACAGCCACTTGGGTAGTGCAGTTTTGGCAGTTTGAGTTATTGGGAGCAGCCTATTTGCTGTGGTTGGTCTTTGAGTATTTCAGATCTGATCAAGATGAAGAAGATCACCATCATGGCCCGAAGTTCACTTCTCTATGGCAGGCAATTCCCATCATTGCTGTAACGGATTTAGCTTTTTCCTTGGATAGTGTCACCACAGCGATCGCAATTTCTGACCAGACCTGGCTGGTTATTGCTGGTGGAAGCATTGGGGTAATTGCCCTGCGCTTCATGGCAGGCTTATTTATTCGTTGGTTGAAAGAGTATGTCTATCTCGAGGATGCTGGCTACATCACCGTGGGCTTTGTTGGATTGCGGCTGTTGGTCAGAGCGATTAAACCGGAATTAGTGCCACCGGAATGGTTAATGATTGCTGCTATTGCCCTAGTGTTCATTTGGGGATTTTCTGAAAAGTCTAACACCCCAGACCTTGAGCCAATTCCTGTAGAAAACGAAGGGCAACCGGCTTTGGGGAAACAGCAAACCGCAAAATAAGCTAGTCGCTAACTGTTTTTAACAAGAGTCGGGAAGAATTCCGCCATCTCCCTATCAATGATCCATCAATTATCCCAACGCTCACCAAACATTGGTAGAGCGTTGGATTTCCCGTTTAAAGGTAAATGTTACTATTACTCGTAAAGCCAAGAGGTTATGGTTGGTTCCCAGCTAACTAGCTCTTCGTCCTTAAACCAGAGACTAATCTCGTTCTGCGCTGTCTCAATGGCATCTGAGCCATGGATAAGATTGCGACCTGTGTCTAACCCATAATCGCCCCGAATGGTTCCTGGTTCAGCCTCCAGAGGTTTGGTAGCACCAATCATCTTTCTTGCGGAAGCCACTACTCCATTTCCTTCCCAGACCATTGCCACTACAGGACCAGAGATGATGAATTCGATTAGTCCACCAAAGAAAGGTCTCTCTTTGTGAACAGCGTAATGCTTTTCGGCAAGTTCACGGCTGACGCTCATCAGCTTCAGCCCAACTAAGGTAAAACCTTTTGTCTCAAAACGCTGGATGATTTGACCAACAAGATTCCGTTGTACACCATCCGGCTTAACCATCAGAAATGTCCGTTCCAAGTTTATCTCCTCAAATTGTTTAACTCAGGTCAATCTTGGGCATAGCCTTTCCTATGATATTCCCTAAGGAGTAAGATTCAAGCCCGCTCTATTGCTAGTTGAATTAACCGATCCACTAATTCTGGAAACGGAACACCTGTAGCTGCCCACAGTTGGGGATACATACTGGTTGCAGTAAAGCCTGGTAAGGTGTTGATCTCGTTGATGAAGATTTCCTTAGTGGCTTCGACATAAAAGAAGTCTACCCGTGCTAAACCAGCCCCATCAACGGCAGTAAACGCCTGGATTGCCATTTCCTGAATCTGGGTAGTGACGTCAGTGGGTAAGGGAGCAGGGATTAACAAGTCGGCTTGACCCTGAGTGTATTTGGTTTCGTAGTCATAGAAATCACTGTCATAGGTAATTTCACCAACTACTGAGGCTTTGGGATGATCGTTACCCAGTACAGCACACTCTACTTCTCGCCCTACTACCCCTTGTTCTACAATCAACCTACGGTCGTAATTAGCAGCATTATCTAAGGCGGCTTCTAATTCAGAACGCGATCGCACTTTGGCAATCCCGACCGATGAGCCTAAATTAGCTGGTTTGACAAAGTAGGGATAGGTTAAGGTTTCTTCAATTTGGTCACAGAGTTTGGTAAATACACAGGGATCTGACCAAACTTGCGATCGCAAAACTTCCATGTAGTTGACTTGGGGTAATCCAGCTTGGGCATATACTGTCTTCATTGCGAGCTTGTCCATGCCTACAGCAGAACCAAGAACACCACTACCCACAAAGGGGACTCCCATTAGGGTTAGTAATCCCTGAACTGTGCCATCTTCCCCATTTGGTCCATGGAGGATGGGAAACCAGACATCTACCTCACTGACAACGGCAGGAAATTGCCAGACATTACCGCTAGGAGCAGATTCCAGGGGGGTTTCCGAGTCTAAAACTTGTGCGACAGTTTCGACCGCTGTCCAGATGCCATTTTTTTGAATGTACACTGGCACCACTTCGTACTTAGAGGCATTTTCATCAGCACCCAGAGCGTTTGCGATCGCTCTTGCAGAACTAATCGAAACGTCGTGTTCTCCTGAGACACCACCAAACAGCAGTCCAACTCTGCGTTTTGTCATAAAATCTACAGTCAACTAAAAATCTTCTAATAAAGAGCCTAAGCGACTTAGTAATGGATCATCAGATTGATCAGCGTCTTTTTCCCATCCTACTTGAGCCGTAGCATCTGACTCTTTAGTCGCTTTTGCTGTGGCACCCTGTTTCTTTAAGCTAGACACATCCGTTGTACTAAAATTCGACAGCACCGTTTTTACACCAGCAACTTGCTGTTTTAAGTGTTCGAGTTGTTGATGAGAACGGTCATCCACTTGCTTGACCTGTTGGATTAAGGCTGTTAATTGATCATCAAGTTGATCAGAGGATTCTTCAGTAGATAGAACTTGCTCTAATTTCCCAAGCTGCTGTTGTAACTGGGTCAATTGTTGAGTTGTATTAGAGTCTATTGCCTCAATTCGTTGAGTCAAATCACTTAGCTGAATATTCAGTTGGCTAGGACTCTGAACCGATAACGTCTGTACCACTTCAGTTAATTGCTGCTGCAGTTGGGTTAGCTTGTCTTCAATATTTCCAACACCTGTTGTTTCTTCTGTTGTTTCCTTGGTTGTTCCCTCAGTTGTTTCCTGGGAGGATGCTTTTTCCTCAGAGGATTCTGGTTTTAACAGAAACTCTTGGATAGCTTGCTTGCACAACATGCTAAAGCTAGGATACTGACCCTTAGCTAGTTCTTTTTCTACTGCCTTTAGTAGGGATTGATCCTCCCGGTTAGCGGTAAATGCTACTGTTTTATTTACTTTTTTTGCTATAGGTGCCATGGGAATTATGCCTATAATCTTACCGGATAATTACAATACAATTTATCTACAATTTATCGAGATGCTGACTGTTTCTGCACCTCTCCATAAATGTACTGTCCCAAAGCATTCGCTTTTCGAGAGGGTTGAGCTAAGTAAGCTTTTATTCTAGCTTCTTTCAATATAAGTTGAAGATCATTCCAGAAGAATTGTCCACCACCACCGGTCACTACTACGTCTGTGGTGCGTTCTGGTAGCCAAGCGAGCAAGCGATCAGACAGTTCACGGGCAAAACTTTTGCGCAAACTCGGTATAATTTCGTCCAGGTCTGTGGGCTGAGCAGCACCCTTAGGACGATAAAAGCGCTCTCCCTCTGGACGATTTACCGCTTTGATTAATAGTAACGATTGACTGTCAGCTCCCTGAATTTGGGTAGCTAATTGATCATAAAACTCATTCATGGCAAATGCTTCACTCTGAGATGCTCCTCTAGCAAATCGGAACGAATCTGCCATGATAAAGTCAGTGGTTTGGTGGCCAATATCCACAACAGCCACGGAACGGTCATGCAATCCACCATCGGATGGATTGCTCTCCTGAACTTCCACCCAGATTAAGCTACCATAGCCCTCTGGTATCACCCAAACTTTTTTAATCGTAATCGAGACTTCTTCCCCTCTGTAGTACATGACATGAGGAGAAGCCAGAATACCAATTAATTCGTCTTTTTCACGCTCAAACTGCTCTTGGGAATGGTAGGGCAATCCCATGATAATTGCCAAGTCACCTTGAAGCTCGAAATGTCCTATGCAGGCAAAAACTTTTATCAAGGCATCTTCTACTTTCGATTGACCAACACCCAAGTTAGCTCCGAAGTCAGCAGCTAGTTGTCCAATGGCGTATCCTTTGCCTTGATACTCCAGCCAAATATCTAATAGAGGGTCACCCAACCGAGCATCAAACCCACCCCGACGCACTTGATCAACGCTGAGATGGGCAACGTTGGCAGGAATTAGCACTACACCATCGGGGTAACGGCTGATACAAGCTTTAGTAGAGGTGCGACCTAAGTCAATGCTGAGAATAGGAACTTTGTTCACGATGGTAGCAAGCTGTTTAGCAGTCATTGGTTAGTATATAGCAGTTTGTCTAACTCAACTCACAAAAAATCGTCCGATGTTTGGAAGCCCCGTCTAGGGAAGAGCGGGGTGCGGACATTGATCACCCCACCTAAGATTAAAACCAATTTCCAATTACTAGATAAGGTGCCCAATAGGCGGGGCGAGCATATTGTCCTCCTGCTTCAAGTAAAGCGATTTGAGCAGCACGAAGGGCTTGGGCTTTGTTTAAGTTTGATTGTCGCAAACCCTGGTAAAATTGGGCGGCAATTTGGGCAGTGGTTTGATCATTAATGAACCAAAGCGAGGCTAAAGCACTTCTGGCTCCTGCTTGAACAGCTACACCGGCTAAACCTAATGCTGCTCGGTCATCACCAGTGGCGGTTCGACAGGCAGTCAGGGATAGTAACTCCACTGGCTCAGTAGTACTAGTTACGCTGCGAATTACCCGATCTAATTCATCAATGGTGAGTTGATCATTTTCCCCAGTGACTAGGAAAGTATCTTCGGGTTCAGTGCCGAATTCACCGTGAGTAGCTATGTGAATAATCGGGTAAACCGTTGTGCCTAATTCTTGTTGTAAGCGATCGCGGGTAAATTCCTCATCCAGTAGCTGTTTGCTATCTGGTATGGTCTGTGTCACTGCCTTAACTTCTGTGGATACATTGCTCAAGGGGTGAAATGTACGACCATCCACAATAGCTTCTTTGGTTAAGCCCAACACCAGTGCTCGCCAACTCCCAGCTGTTAATGCTTGAGGCTCAGTCAGGGTGAGGGTGGGAGTGGTTGCGATCGCATAGCGTTCAATTAAAAATTTTTCCCCGTCGTGGAGGGCTGCCATGGGCACAGTGCGTAGGATGCCATCATTGATGAAGACCAGGGTTTCTATTTCAGCTTGTTCTAATTGATAGGCAAAAGGACGAATCAACCAGTTATAAATTTTTTGTGCTTGTTGGGAATTGTAAGGCTCAAAAAAGCTTTCTAGTTCTTTACGAAATTGATTAATTTCTTGTCTTATACTTTCGCGATTACTATCAATCCATTCCAATTGCTTTTCACCATTGGGCAGACTTAAAATTACTGCAGTTCGGTCTTTCAGGATAATGGTGCTAATCACTGCTGTGCGAGTACTGACTAGGTCAACTCTGGCTGGATTCAGGGCTGGTAAAACACAGTCGTTACCAAAATAATCTTGTAATTCTGCTAGTTTGAGAGCATCAATGGTTTTCAGGACAATGTTAATATTTTCAGTACGGACATCGGGTGAAGCTGATTTTAGTAAGGTTTGATCTCCCTCTAACCTCAATGTCACTAACTGTCGGTAAATTGGGTTAACGGTGTCAAGAAAATCAAATTGGACATCTCGACTAGCAGTTAGGATATCGCTACGGATTGTTTCGAGAGTAGCGATCGCGTTTTCATAGGCTCCAATTGCCTCAGTTACTTTCCCCTGGTTCTTAAAAATTCTTGCTGTTTGCCACTCCCACAAGTACAGACTATCCTGTGCTAGCAAGTTTTGCTCAGCTGCTAATCTAGCTTGTTGGCTTAACTCTAGCGCTTTTGTATACTGGTCACGACACTCATAGATATGACCCAGTTCCCCTAGGGCAAAGGATTGGGAGCGATGGTCATTAATCCGTTGCCCTATAGAAACGGCTTGGGTCAGGAGTGCAATAGCCTGGGGTTCTAGTTTGGGCTGATAGCATCGCATCCAGGGACTGGTTTCATGAGCCGGAGCAATGGGTTGCAACAAGTTAGCTAACTCAATGGCAGCATAAACCTTATCCTGGGAATCTGGTAGACTTTCCAAGAGGGAGTAGGCTTTTTGCCATTCTTCTTGCCATTGTGTAACACTAGCGCTATATTTATCAAGGCGATAGTACAAGGGAATCTCATTAAGCCTTGCCCGCATTTGAGCGGATTGGTCGTTTTGAGTAATAGCAAGGTCGAGGCTTTTCTGAAAATACTTTAGTGCTTCGCTATCGTTATTTTTAGCTTTTTCTTCTAGTTCCGAAGCCTTTTTGTTGTAGCCGATTTTGTCAGCAGAGTTTCCCCGACGATAGCTCAGCTGAGCTTTGCTACTGTAGGCATTGCCTAAACTATTCAGGGCTGAGGATTGATAGGGAAGGTTATCAATGTCTTGGGCAATCGTTAAGCTATCTTGGAGATAGTTAATGGCTAAATCGTACTTGCCCCTGAGGCGATAAGCATCCCCCAAACTCCCAAGAGCCGCAGCAACTCCAAGTTGGTCTTGATGGCTGTGAGCCAGTTGTAACGCACTTTCTGGCACACAGGGGTTATCTTGGGGATTATCATAATTAATGGTACCACATAATAATGCGATCGCTTTTTGATTTTGCCCCAATTTACTATAAGCTTGAGCCAGTTCGGTAAGCATCCGCCCTACCTGTTGTAAATCCCCCAGTTGCTGATAATTAGTGATAACTTTTTCCCAGTAGTTAATCGCTTGATCGATTTGACCAATTTGCTGATAAGCTCTCGCTAGGTTTTCTAGGACAATCGTTTGGTTAGGGCGGTTCTTGGTTTCTTGATAAGTAGTTAGGGCAGTTTGCCAATACTCTATAGCGCTAGTAAAATCTCCTAGTTGGTAGTGTTCCACCCCTTGTTGGACAAGTTGGCTAGCATCAGGAGATTGAGCTGTGGCTGGGTTTCCCCGTTGCAGTTGCCAGGTGGTAGCGGGAAGGTCACCGAGCCACAGGCTAATGGTGAGGCTGGATAGGAAAAAAAGTCCTAGAACAATACGGACACTGGATTGGCGGCTCATGGGAGAATTCCAGTTGCAGATTTAAATGATAGCAAAGGGAGTCGGGAGTCGGGAGTCGGGAATCGGGAATCGGGAATCGGGAGTAGGTTTTTACATTTAGAGTAAAAAGGGCAGTGTGGGGGGAGAACAGATAATAACAGAGAAAAGGAGAGAGGGGTAGTTTTTTTGTGTAAGGGCGATTTCGTCAGATCCGATCACAGGGAAATGGGGAGAAGGGCAGAAAGAAAGAATTGTCTCAGTAATTATTGTCTAATCTATAACGTTTCTTGTAGTTATAAGGTACAGTCTTGTTTGATGTTGATTCCCTGTCTTGATGCAGCGATCGCTATTCCCGATTCCCGATTCCCAATTCCCAATTCCCGATTCCCAATTCCCGATTCCCGATTCCCGATTCCCGATTCCCGATTCTTAATTCTTAATTCTTAATTCAAAAAAAAATAGCCGTAGAAATACTATCCACGGCTATGGCAATCACATATGTCAGAAATTTCCGAAACCCAAGGCTAAGGGGGGGGAAACCCCCCAGAAAGTTAAGGTGTTATGGCAACAACCAATACTTGGTCATAGTAGTAATTACTTCCCCCGGAATATCGGTTGGTTCTAGAGGAGTCCACTCAGCAATCTCCGCATAACCTAGGGCATAAAGCATCTGGATACTATTAATTACTGATTCACGAGGACCTTTGAGCGTATGGTGAGTTGGTTGTTTCTTGAAATTGCGAGTAAATTGTTCTGACATTGTGAAAAAGTTTAACTTGGGTTTACATAATTATTGTAATGATTATGGTTTTAATTGTCAAGGGTTTTAAAAAGTTTTTTTTGGGGAGTTTTAGGATTAGTAAAAAAAAACTATTGCATAGAAATTAGAAAGCATACATTAGCGTTTATTTAGGGTGTATCTCACTTTTGTAAATTTTGCGTAGGGTGCGTTAGGGGTGGGCTCGCCCTGATTTTCTGCCTCTTTGCCACCATTGAAATAGCCCACCCCGTAACGCACCACCGAGTCAAACAGCAGGAGATGCACCCTTTATTTAAGACACATGTCAGTTTTTTGAATCCCTTTTAAATCCCCCTAAATCCCCCTTAATAAGGGGGACTTTTAAATCGAGTTGCCCCTGATTAATGGAAAAATATAGATTAAAATGCAATAAATACCTACCAACTTTAGCGAAAAATACCTTTAAAAATATTAACTAAAATTGGAGTAAAATTCTAGCTAATAAATATGATATTATTAAATAATATAAGCCAAAAATAGCAATCATTTTACCTGGGTTTTATCCCTCGATTTACCGTTAAGTATTGTCAGGGTTTACTGGAAATTTCAAGAGTGAGTTAAGTGGCCAATATTTCCGAAATACCTTCCCCTGGCTTGATTGAAGATGATTTGGGATAAATTCGAGTCGTCGAATTTGTGGCTCTTAACCCTCTTTTCGATTAGTTAACCAGAATTGACTTAGTTAGATCAGATGTGTAATGACTTACGATAGTACCCTAAAATATCTAGTTGAACAATATCCCCAAGCCTTTACCCGTTGGTTATTTAACCAAGAACCAGCAGAGGATATCGAAATTCTCAACACCGAACTAAGCACAGAACCAATTCGGGCAGATGCCTTGTTTTTTGTACGAGTTGCTGATGCTATCTTGCATCTGGAATTTCAAACCTTACCCCAATCTGAACCTCCCTTACCCCTGCGGATGCTGGATTATTGGGTCAGGTTATATCGACAGTATCGTTGTGATATTGAACAGGTAATAATATTCCTGAAACCAACCCGATTAGCCGGAGTATTTGTGAATCAATTTACCGAGAGGAACCTATCCTTCCGCTACCGGGTGATTCGGATTTGGGAATGTGACCCACAACCGTTACTTACCACCCCAGGGTTATTACCCTTGGCAGTATTAGCACAAGCGGAAGTGCCAGAAAACCTGCTATCCCAAGTAGCAGCCAGAATCGATATGATCGAAGATAGACAACAGCAGCGTAACCTATCTGCTTGCGTACAACTGTTGGCTGGGGTCAAATTTGATGAGCAGTTAATTCAAGCTTATTTTCGGGAGGATATGATGCAAGAGTCAGTAGTTTATCAACGGA
>NZ_JAAHHS010000238.1 GCF_010692395.1 Moorena sp. SIO3H5 | reverse complement strand
TTCCTTTTTGTGAAACTGGGGATTCTATTACCACAGATCTAGGGCGTAGAGTGGTAATTGGAAATAACATAGACAAGACCTTAACCAGTATCCTCTACACAATTCCTGAGGAGGAAGATGCAGCCTGGAGTAAGGAAAGTATTTCTGATATTTTCAGCGAACTTATCTTCTCTAAGGATATGAAAAAGCTATTGCTAACTTCAGGAAGTGTTGCTCCTGGTGAGGCAGTTCTGGCTTTTCGAGAAGCGGAACAAAATGTGATGTTTGACCGAAAATCATGAGGGCGCAAGCCCCTGGATTATATCCATGGGGTTAGCCCGAACAGGAATTTATTCCCTAAACCTCTTTTTGATTTTTGACGTACCTTTTAATTGTTTCTAGGGGAGCGCCTCCCACTGTGGACAGGAAATAAGAATTAGTCCATAAAGTAGGTAGTCGGCTCTTTAGATGGGGAAATTGTTCTCTGAGATATCTACTAGTTGCTCCTTTAAATCGTTTAACAACTCTGTGAATGCCAAATTGTGGGTCGCATTCACAGAGCAAGTGAACATGGTCAGGCATCACCTCTAATTCAATAATTTCAACTTGGATCTCTTTTGCTATTTGATGGAGGAGTTCTTTTAATCTTGCTTCTACCTCTTCTACTAAGACTGGTCTGCGGTACTTTGGCCACCACACGACGTTGTATTTACACAATTAAATAATATTTTTGTTGTATTTATAATTGCTTACCATTTTGCCCTTGACATTATCTTAATGTTATGTATATATAATAAAAGTAAACGGCAAGATAATGTCAAGGAGGTGATGAAGTGTTAACAATGGAGTTCAAAGCCATCCTAACTGAGGGTCAACAGGAAGCTGTAGACGAAGCTATTCGCACTTCTAAATTTGTGCGGAATAAAGTTCTACGTTACTGGATGGACAATAAGGGTATTGGCAAAAAGGAACTCTATCGTTACAACACTCAGTTAAGAGATGAATTTGGATTTGTTAAAGACCTTAATAGCCACGCTGGCCAGGCTTCGGTAGAGAACGTAGAGCGTGCTATCAAGCGTTTTTTTGATAATTGCAAAAAGAAGATTCCAGGCAAAAAGGGTTACCCAAAATTCAAAAAGTATTGTCGCTCTGTTGAATACAAGCAATCCGGGTGGAAATTATCACCAGACAAAAAATCCATTAGGTTCACTGATAAAAAAAGTATTGGCAAAGTCAAACTCAAAGGAACTTGGGACTTATGGTGGTTCGACCATAAACTAATAAAGCGGGTTCGTATTGTCAAAAAAGCGGATGGCTATTATGTTCAGTTTTGTATTAAGGTTTGCCGAAACGAAGAAACCGAGTCTACAGGTTCTGTTGTTGGGTTAGATGTAGGACTGAAAGAGTTTTATACCGACTCTAATGGGTTTTCCGAGCCTAATCCCAGATTCTACAGAAAAAGCGAAAAGCACTTAAAATTTTGCCAACGCAGGCTTTCTCGAAAAAAGAAAGGTTCATCCAATCGTAATAAAGCCAGAAATAGACTAAGTAGGGCACACCTTAGAATAAGTAGGCAACGTAAAGAACATGCTAAGAGACTGGCACGTTGCGTAATCCGGTCTAACGACCTGGTCGCCTACGAAGATTTAAGGGTCAAAAACTTGGTAAAGAATCACTGCCTTGCTAAGTCTATTAATGATGCAGGTTGGTATCAGTTTCGAGAATGGTTAGAGCGTTTCGGTCAAGTGTTTGGGAAAGTCACTATTGCCGTCAATCCTGCCTATACAAGTCAGAATTGTTCGCAGTGTGGGAAAGTAGTTAAGAAATCTCTGTCAACCAGAACCCACACCTGTCAATGTGGCTGCACCTTAGACCGCGATCATAACGCTGCTAAAAACATACTTAATAGAGCCTTGAGTACCGTGGGGCACACGGAAACTTTATCAAACGCTTGGGGAGATTTGTCCTCTACTCTTCTTGGTCACGGCCTGGTTGAGCAAGACAATTCGATGAACCAAGAATCCCCTGGCTTATAGCCATGGGGAGTGTCAAGGAGCCCCGGCTACCGTTCCTGAACCAACCACTGTATTTGGTCTATTAGCTGTTGCTGCCTTAACTGCTACCTCAGCTCTAGGGAGTAGGGAGTAGGGAGTAGGGAGTAGGGAGTAGGGAGTAGGGAAGAGTGTGGGAAGAGTGTGGGAAGTGTGGGGAGATGGGGAGATGGGGAGATGGGGAGATAGGGAGATGGGGAGATGGGGAGATGGGGAGATGGGGAGATGTTGATTAAGGGGAATTATCCCAATATGATATGATGCAATCCCTGGGTTTATATACTTTTTGCCTCAACTGTTCTCCCTTCTACACACTCTTTCCCCTACTCCCTGTTCCCTGTTCCCTGTTCCCTGTTCCCTGTTCCCTACTCCCTGCTCCCTACTCCCTACTCCCTACTCCCTCTTCACCAAGGATTTCCCACAATAGTAAACCATGCCCAATAGTAAGGATGAGATAACTTCTTATTACTGTTATCCTTTAGCATCTCTACTTGGGCTAACCTTAAAGCTTCTGCTTTTCTAGGAACGAGTTTTAAATGGTCATAAAAAGATTTCATGAGTTTAAAGGTTCCATTTTGAGGCACTGCTAACAAACTAGCTAAGACCGATTGCACTTTGGCTTGATAGGCAAATCCAGCAAATCCTAATTCATACTGTTCATTGCCAAGGGCTGTATCACAAGCACTTAAAACCAATAAATTTACCGGTGGTTGCTCTAATCCCAGGGTTTCAAATTTTCCTAATCCTAATCGTTTTTGACCGAACTGAATGTAGGAATCATTAGCATTAGACCGAAATTTACCATGGGTTCCTAAATGAAGGATATTAAAAGATTTATGATTAATTTCATCCTGGAGATTAGCTAAGGTAAAGTTTTCGTTTTCTAGGGCTTTAGCTGACCAAGTATTAACTAAATGGTCAATTAGTTTGGGAACATAGGGTAAGTCTCGATGCTGGTCAAATTTTTCCGTACCCATTGCCAACACTGGCGCATTTCTGACATCGGTATAGTTGGTATCGGTCAAGCTCAAACTAGGAACTAAACCAACACTGTATTTTTCCACAATAAAGCTTTCGCCATCATGGAGTGCTGCTAAGGGGAGAGACTGCAAGCTTTTATCCATAACAAACACCAAGTTATTGATGTTTTGTTGATCTAATGTCTTCTGGAGGGGTTTAATCAGTAATTGATAGAGTTGTTGGGATTTTGCTAAGTCTTGTGGTCGAAACACCCCTGCTCTTGGAGATTCTACACTATCCCGGAATGCTTCAGCTAAGGCTAACACTTGCTCCCGGCTGGTATTAGCAATCCGCTTGTAGATCATTTTGCCTTGGCTAGTTACCAATACTAGTTCCAACGGAGCATTAGGCTTGGGCTCTACAATTACATTAGGATTAATGTTGAGGAATTCGGTTTTCAAGACAACGTCTCGTCCTGGTAAATTTCCAGAATTCCGAAAAAAGACATAGATCAGTGCCGGTCTAGCATCGGTAACTTCTTCAATTTCTTTGAGTTCTGTTTGAATGTCTTTTGCTGTTTTAATCTGACTAACAGATAACTCCCCAAGACCTGTGACTTGACTGGTAAAATAATCCTCTAGTTGATAGACTAGTATTTCTTTAGAAACTGCTTGAGTGTCTTCTATCATCACTGGTGGGAGGATTTCCTGTGGTAACTCAGGTAACGCTGGCTGACTATTGCTTAGTGTATTACGAGATAGCTGAGTAATCAGTTGAATCTGAGTGGGAAAATTCCCCTGAGTATAGGACTCCAGAAACCGTTGCGTTGGTAAAATCGAATTGTCGATGCCAGTGGTAATGGCTCCAGCGGTACCATTGAGGGTAGCATCCCCTACGATAAAGGGTATGGAATTAGCTCCGCCATTATGTC
This sequence comes from Moorena sp. SIO3H5, assembly GCF_010692395.1. Taxonomy (GTDB): domain Bacteria; phylum Cyanobacteriota; class Cyanobacteriia; order Cyanobacteriales; family Coleofasciculaceae; genus Moorena. The sequence continues at coordinate 8,050 of NZ_JAAHHS010000238.1, read as the reverse complement.
GGATGATGACTGAGCCTCCTGCAACTCCGCCCCTAGTGGAAATACTAGGTGTGAGCTGATTGCGATCGCTAAAAGTATCGGTAGCTCGGAAAAATCGACCAGCGGTAATATCGACATTACCACCACTACCGTTTTCTCCCCCTTGAGCATTAATCGCCCTGACTTCCACATCCCCAATCGGGTCGATAGTCACATTTCCGCCATCTCCAAAACTACCGCTAGTATTAATTACCCCAGTCTTGATGGTAGTAAAGGCATTGATAACCAGATCACCCCCACTAATACCAGAAGTGTTGAGGTTGTCTGTGAATACCTCTCCATTCCTAGCAGTAAGCTTGATATCAGAGCTATTGGTGATAATGTTCCCAACTGCAATGGTTTGATTGGCCTCTAGAGTAATGGAAGCATTGTCTATGCCTTGAATTGTGCCCTGGCCGATGATAGCACCTGACCCGGCTGGGGCTTGAATGGTTACTGGGTCTTGGAAGGTGACCCCAGTCTCAGCAATGGTAATGTTAGCGCTACTGTTAGGATTACCAATAGTGATAGCAGTAAAACCATCTTCCAGGAGGTTGATTTCTTCTGCAGTTAGAGCTATAATATTAGTTTGGCTCCTGTGATTGCCACCAATTGCGATCGCTTGATCAGCGCTGAACGGTTGTAATGTAATGGTGGCATTCCCTTGCACTATCTCGTTAAAGTTAATTTCATCAGCAGTTAGGGTAATATCCCCTAGGGGAATGGTGCCTCCCACTGCATCATTAAACTGAATGGTGCCAGTGCCAGCATTAATCCTCAGGTCTTGACTACCGTCAACGGTATTATTAAAGGTAATGTTACCGCTAGTGCTAGTGATGTTAGCAGTAGTGTTATCAATATTAACGGGTTTGAGGAAGCTAATGTTACCACTGTCAGATGTGACGGTGCTGTTGAGATTGATTTGAGTAGTGTTGGATTCCCCAATTGAGATATTGCCTGAACCCTGAGCACGGATGGGTTGCTCAATGGTGATACTACCAGGTAGCTCCTGTCCCAGACTAATGTTGCCATTATTAGCAGCGCTAATCCCATTCACACCAGCCACGGAGGTGATCACGGCATTGGGGTGTTGATGGTTAAGGATAATATCGCCACTATTGCCGGTAACAGCAGCAATATTCTGGACTTGAACATCTATACCATTAGCATCGGCGTAGCTAAATCCATTTTCAGTATCGAATAGCACTGCCCCTTGTGGCCCATCAATTTTTACTTCAGTGCCTGAACTATCAAAGATGGTACCAGCAGAGATAAATTGAGCTGTCTGATTATTACCGAGTTGGACAACAGGATTGCTATCACTACTAACAAAGTGAATATCCCGGCCTCTGACTATAACATTGAGGTTTTCTTCACTCAGGTCAAAGTCGCGGATTCTTACATCACCGGTAAATTCAGGATTGCCAATGGTTAAGGTACCGGACGAGCCTAGATCGAGGTTATTGAGCAGATCCGTTGTGGTGATTTGGAAGGTGCCACCAGCATCTTTACCTATGCCGACGGTAGTATTAAGCTCTTTTGGTTGAATAGTTATGCTCTCAGTAATCAGCTGGGAAATCACTTCAATCCCAGCAGCGGTAATCAAAACATCTTTAATCTTACTTACTTGTAATGGTTGATCCGGGTTGCCAAGACTGACCTGACCATCGGTATCAATGACTAGAGTGCTGGGGCTGTTGATGGGATTTTTGATAGTAACGTTACCCTTAGTAGCTCTGATTGCGATCGCTCCCCCATTTCCCGATTCTGAATCAGCATTGATACCACTACCCCCACTATTGATTTCGATATCACCACCTCTGCTAATTACAGTGACATTACCAGCACTCTGACCACCCAATGAATCGATACTAGGAATTTGAATAGTAGGGTGACTAGTACCTTGACTAGTAGGTAATTTACTATTACCATCCGCTATTAGGGTTATATCCCCTCCGCTACCAGTATTATTGCTGGAAGTATCTAAGCGATTCCCCTGAGTCACTTTGATAGTGTTGCGAGAGTCAATCAGGATTTGTTGGGAATTAGTATTAGGATTACTATTACTTAAACCACCGGTCTTAATGGTGTCTACTTGAATTGCTCCACTGGGTAATGAGCTATTAGCAAGATACTGATTGGTTAACAATACCAATCCATCCCGAGCTACGGTAATATCGCTAACTTTGATATCAGCACTAGTGGCATTACTGCTAACAGTATTACGAAAATCAGGAACAATATTACCTGAATTGTTTCCTGGAAATCCTCCTAATTGTGTCCAATCAATCCCAGCTCTAATATCTAAGGTAGCCTGATTATTACTATCAATCACTAAATTGCTTTGGTCAGATAGAGTGACATTAGCTAAATTAGCAATAAAGGGATCGGAATTAGTTGGACTAATCCTAGGGTTACGGTCATCACTAGGAGTAATCACAATTTCGCCTAAGGTAACACTACCCCCTGCCAAAATATGTAGGGAAGCGCCTTGGTAGTTTCCTAGACTGACATCACCATTTGCCAGAATGATGGAATCATCAGGACTAATCCAATTTCCTGGACTACCATCTAACTGCTCGATCCGAAAACTAGCGCCTGTTTGATAGCGACTACTGCCTTGTTTTGGATTAGCAGAACGCAGTACCATGTTGCCACCAGAGAAGAAACCACTAGCCTGATGATTGAAGGTGGAAATCTCGATAGCTTGATTTCCCTGGATGGATAAATTGCCCAGGGCTTCTGCAATAAAGGGGCGCGCTAGACTATCATGCGATCGCACGGTATTGCCAGCCAACAGATTCAAATCCCCAGTGGTAGAGAGCTGGCTTTCGACTAAGGTGAGATTATTAGCAGCTGAGAGTGTAGCAGTCTGAGCCTTTACCTCCCGAGCCACCACATCACCAATCTCAATTGGTAAGCCAGAATCCGCGAGCTGTACTTTACCATCTGGCGTTACCACAATTGGTGTCTCTAACCCTTCAACTCCCCCGGTCAACAAGGTTGGTAAATCCTGAGGTGTAAATGGTAGCTGCTCCCCATCTGCATCCGTTGGTAATTCAATTTCTATACTTAATAGGTGTCCTGGTTGGCTAATCCTAACTAAATTAGCACCATCTACAGCAACCAGATTAACCGTTCCTTTGGCAGCACTTACGTTTCCAGTACTAATCACACTACCGCCGATTAAGGTTAAATTATTTCCCTCTAGTACTTCCAGCTTACCAGCATTAATAATACTCCCTGGTTGATTCGAGTCAAAGGCCAAAGTCTTGGGATTACCGATTAAAGTTTGATAGTCATTTAATCCAAAGCTAGTAAACCAATTGTCTTCACCAAACCCAATCCGATTCGCTGTTGTTACCGTTAAATCAGCTGGGATATTCAACCGAGCATTAGCCCCAAATACCCATCCCGCTGGATTCATTAAAAATAAATTTGAGTTACCTCCAACTACTCTAATTAATCCGTCAACAATTGACGCTTCACCCCCAATAACCCGACCCAAAATATTACGAATTTTGGGATTAGACAGAAACGTAACTGTCTGTTCTGCATTCAGACCAAATTTTTCAAAACTATGGAATAAATTTGCTCTATCTCCGGAAACTGTACCCCCTTCAATCGTCAACTCATTGCCATCAATTGTAATACTAGTGCCCGTCCCATCTGCGGCTGGTATAATAGATTCAGCCTTAGCGACATGGACGGGATATAGTATGGCTATACCTAAATAAATTTCTCCAACGAGAGAAAAAATTTTCCACAACCATTGACTATGCCACCCAACAGCTTTCACGACTCGATGCTCCCACTACATCAATCACCTACACTATTAACTAAATTAACAATAATTTAGTTAATAGTGACTTAATTGCTATTTAATCCCCCTACCTTAGGGAAGTTAAGTGAATAATAATTTTTAAGTTAACTTCCCTAAGATAGTGACACATCATAATTATTGAGTTGGTAATTTAGTTAATTGCTGAATTGTCAGATTAATTGTCATATTATTCGGTTACAAAAATCCGCCTCCCTGGTTTGCTTGCTTTGGTTTACTTGCTTTCTTGGGTTTACTTGCTTTCTTGGCGTCCTTTCCGTCTTCGAGGTTGATCAAACACGCCTCTTGCTCAAATCTTACCATCATCAGACTGATGGGAATACTATCCACCCTACCACTACATCAACAAAACTCCTAATCAATCAGGTAACCGATGTCACGTATGGGTAACTTATGGGTAACTTATGGGTAACTTATGGGTAACTTATGGGTAACTTATGGGTAACTTATCAGGGCAGGGATTGATTAGTTTTGGTTAATAGCATCAATAGGTAATTGACATCTGGATTAGCTTAATTAAATCCCAACAATTAACTCTTTTTAGTTAATTGTTATTCACCATAGGCATAAGGATTCAGCCGTCAGCTATCAGGCCTTGGCTGATAGCTGATAGCTGATAGCTGATAGCTGATAGCTGAACGCGCACGCGTGCGCGTAGCGCTTAAGCTGATAGCTGATAGCTGATAGCTGATAGCTGAACGCGCACGCGTGCGCGTAGCGCTTAAGCTGATAGCTTACCTAGACATTTGTCGAGAGACTAAAACTTACCATTACTAGCAGCAACAGAAGTACCATTGTTCGAATAGTGCTCAGGCTCTACCTCAAGCTTTACTAGGTCTTGGGAATCTTGAGTTTTACTTCCAAATAGGGTCTTTCTTGTCCAACGAACAAAGTTATCGACATAGGTAAATAAGACCGGCACCACCACCAAGGTTAGCAGAGTAGAAGTGGTAAATCCTCCAATCACGGCAATAGCCATCGGACTACGAACTTCACCAGCTGCTCCCCATTCCAAGGCAATGGGAATCATGCCAGCAATGGTGGAAACGGAGGTCATCAAAATCGGTCGCAAGCGACTGACTCCAGCTTGAATAACGGCTTGAAACTGGGATTTCCCTTCTTTATGATTGGCTAAGGCAAAGTCTACCAACAGAATGGCATTTTTGGTCACCAATCCCATTAGTAATACTATTCCGATTAGGGCATACAGTCCCAATTCCTTCTGAGCGACCAACAGTCCCATTAAGGCACCACCGATAGATAGGGGTAAAGCGACCAAAATCCCAAAGGGATAGAGAAAACTGTTGTACAACAGCACTAGAATGGCATAAATCGAGAGCACTGCTAGCCCTAAGGCACTGAAAAATCGACTGAATATGTCTTGCTGAATCTTGGCATCCCCAGCTGGTTCCTCAGAAACTCCAGGGGGTAGGGGATTCATAGCAGGTAGGGATTTAACTTTTGCGATCGCATCTCCTAGAGACATCCCTTGCAAGTTGCCTCCCAAAGACACCTGACGAGCACGATTAAAGCGCTTAATCTCAGCAGGTCCACTCCCTAAACGGATATCAGCTACGGCAGTGATTGGTACTAAGGTACCATTTCGACTGGGAACCCGCAGATTTTTGAGGGTTTCGATGTCATTCCTCGATTCTGGGTCGAGTTGGACACGAATTGGAATTTGTCGGTCAGATAAATCAAATTTAGCCAGATTTGACTCAAGGTCTCCAATTAACGCTAAAGAGGCCGTGCGTGCGATCGCTTGAACAGACACTCCTAAATCTGCTGCACGGGCAGGGTTAGGTACAATCACAATTTCTGGTTTAACTAGACTTTCACTAGAGGTAACTTCCACTAAACCAGGGATTTGACGCATCTGTTTTTCTAGGGCTTGGGCGGTTTGGGAAAGCAGTTCACCATTCTCACTCTTGAGAACAATTGATAAATCCTTGGTAGAGCCTCCACGACTTTGACTACGGAAACTAACCCTAGCACCAGCTATTTTCTGAAAAGCCTGACGCATTTGCTGAGCAAATTCTTTTTGAGAGATTTCCCGTTCCTCTTTGGGTAAGAGTTTGGCGTATACAGTACCAAAATTTATACCATCATCTCCAGCGCTGGCCAAAACATTTTCCACAGCTGGGTTTGACTGCAACAACCGATTGGTTTGTTGAACGACGTCTATGGTTTCATTGAGTTGAGACCCCGGTGGCAGATCAATCAATATCGTACTAATGCCAGTATCCCCATCATTAAACAAACCCTTGGGAATAAACTGTACAAGCTGCAAGCTACCGATGAAAAACGCTACAGCTATCAACATCGTGGTAATCCGGTGCTTCAACGCCCAGGTTAATAGACTTCGATAAGGTTGTATAGGTCGCTTCTGATTGGTTGCAGGTTGTTCGCCCTTGGCGTTCTTGAAGGGTAGGTTATTGGATTTATGGTTATTGGGCGAACTTTCAACATTCAACTTGTCAACCTTCAACCTTTTTGATTTTGGCTTGAGCAAATAAGCACTCAGCATCGGTGTCATTGTTGTAGCTACCAGGGTGGAAAACATAGTAGATACCGCAACGGTTACTCCAAAAGGTTGGAAGAATTGACCAGGGATACCCCCCATGAAGGCTACAGGAAGAAATACCGCGACAATAGTTGCGGTGGTCGCTACTACAGCTAAACCAATTTCCCGGGCCCCATCCCACGCTGCTTTCAAGGGTTTCTTACCCATATCCAAGTGCTGGTCGATATTTTCAATCATGCAAATGGCATCATCGACCAAGTTTCCTACGGCTAGGGCTAAACCCAGTAGGCTCATATTGTTAAGGGTATAGTTTAGGGCTTTTATGACCAAAAATGTGGGAATAATTGATAAAGGTAGGGCTATTGCTGTAATTAGAGTTACCCGCCAATTTCTCAGAAATATCCCCACGGTTAGTACGGTCAGTAGTGAACCGATAATTAGGGAATCAATGGTTGCTTGGTAGGAATCACGGATTGAATCAGCACGGGTGAAGATCAAGGGCAGTTCGATATCCTCTGGCAGGGTAGTTTTTAGTTGTTTAACAGCCTTGCGAACCCCTTCTTCCACCGAGACTAAAGTGCTACCAGTGCTGCGCAGTACAGAAAAAGCTACCACTGACTTGCCATTGAGATAGGCAGCTGTCCTAAGATCACCAAAGCCGTCGGTCACCTCTCCCAAACTGGAAAGGGTAACATTTGCGCCATCTGGGAGTACAATACGGTAGTTTTTTAACTCTTCGACTGTCTTAGCACTTCCCAGAGTCCGGACATTCTGTTCAGCGCCGCCGATGTTACCGCGACCACCGGGTAAGTTGACATTAAAGCTCCGAATTTGGTCATTAACTTGGGTAGCAGTGATACCAAAGGCTTGTAATCTAGCGGGGTCAAGGTCAACTCGAATTTCGCGATCAACTCCTCCGAGTCGATCAATTTGGGCAACTCCCGCTACATTCACCAGATCACGGCTAATTTTCCGGTCAACTAGATCACTCAACTCCTCCACCGAGCGTTTGTCAGAAGCTACCGCATAGGTCATCACTGAACCCCCAGCAAATTCTAACCGTCTGACAATCGGTTCGTTAATATCTAGGGGCAAACTTTGGCGAATTTGAGCTACTGCATTGCGTACATCATTCGTTGCCTGATTGCTATCAGTTCCCAGGACAAAATTGATAACGGTGCTGGAGCTGCCATCAGTAACAGTGGAGCGGATTTGGTCAATGTCTCCAAGGCTAGCAACAGCATCTTCAACTTTTTTGGTTACCTGGAATTCCAGTTCTGCCGGTCCTGCCCCTGGCTGGGTAACAGTAACCATAACCGCTGGAAGATCGATATTAGGAAGCCGATCAATTCCCAACTGGTTGAAGGAGAATAGACCGACTATTCCTAAAACCAGGAACATGACCAGAGTAGCAACCGGATTCTTAATTGACCAAGAGGAGACGTGGAAAGACATCTTATCAAGAGTTGAAGGTTAATCGGTTGAACGCACACGCGCGGAATTTTGGCCAAGGAAGGTTATTGGCCCAACATGGAACAAGTAAGCTGCATCACTTTTAAGGGTTAATCAGCATCGAAGCTGTAACCGCTTCACTTTCAAGGCTTCTATTGAGTTTCTAAGACTTGATTTCTATTGAGTTTCTAAGACTTGACCGGGATTTCCGTCTT
>NZ_JAAHHS010000237.1 GCF_010692395.1 Moorena sp. SIO3H5 | reverse complement strand
CCTTGTGTGAATATACCAGCACAATTTGTATGTGAGAATCCCGAGGAGTTTTTCTTCTGGGATTTACAACATCCAACCACTGGTATTTATCGGATTATTGCGGATTTAGCCCTGTCAGCATTGAACGATCCAAACCCAGATCATAACCATCCACACCCAGATCATAACCATCCACACCCAGCTAATGTTCCTGAACCAGCAACAGCTTTAGGTCTATTCGCCTTGGGGGCTTTAGGGATAGGCTCTAAGGGAATAAGGAAGAAGGAATAGGGAATGGGCGAATGCGCGAATGGGCGAATGCGCGAATGCGCGAATCGGGAATCGGGAATCGGGAATCGGGAAAGACAGGGGAGTGTGGGAAGTGTGGGGAGTTTGGGGAGTGTGGGAAGTGTGGGGAGTTTGGGGAGATTTTGATGAAGGGTAATTATCTGGATATGATATCAGATGTGCAATTGGCTCCCCAAGACAGTAATGGTGCGTTTTTAGTCAATTCTTCTTCCCTACTCCCTACTCCCTACTCCCTACTCCCTACTCCCTACTCCCAACAATGACTAACAATTACAACCAACTGTTCAAAACCATAGAAGAATTAGTTATGCACCATTCCCCTAGTGGTGCGGAAGGGGAAATTGACCAATTGTTACTGCATCGGTTTCAAGCTTTAGGGGTGGAAACTTGGCAGGATCGGGCGGGAAATGTAATTGCGAAAATCCCTGGTAAGGATGCTAGTGCTAGTCCCATTGCGATTACTGCTCATAAAGATGAAATCGGTGCCATTGTTAAACGGATTGGTGACGAAGGACGGGTGGAAGTGCGCCGCTTGGGTGGTTCTTTTCCTTGGGTTTATGGTGAGGGTGTGGTGGATCTGTTGGGGGATAACTATACCATTAGCGGTATTCTTTCCTTTGGCTCACGTCACGTTTCTCATGAATCTCCCCAAAAAGCGTTGCAGCATGATACTCCTCTACGTTGGGAAGATGCCTGGATTGAAACCAAATGTAGTGCTACAGAATTGGCAGGGGCTGGGGTGCGTCCAGGCACTCCTATGGTGGTTGGTAAACATCGTAAGAGACCTGTGCGGCTTAAGAATTATATTGCTAGCTATACCCTGGATAATAAGGCATCCGTGGCGATTTTGCTAACCTTAGCCCAACGGTTGAAAACTCCAGCAGTTGATACGTATTTGGTGGCATCAGCAAAAGAGGAAGTAGGGGCAATTGGGGCTTTGTATTTTACTCAGAATAAATCTCTAGATGCGTTGATTGCTCTGGAAATTTGTCCCTTGTCTGGGGAGTACCCTATCGAAGATGGACCAGCACCAGTGTTGCTCTCTAAAGATAATTATGGCATCTACGATGAAGGGCTAAATCGGGAATTGCGACAAGCCGCAGAAAGTTGTGAGGTCCCGATTCAGTTGGCGGTTATTGATGGTTTTGGCTCTGATGCTTCCATCGCCATGAAGTTTGGTCATGTTGCTCGCGCTGCTTGCTTGAGTTTTCCTACCCAAAATACCCATGGTTATGAAATTGCTCATTTGGGTGCGATCGCAAATTGTATCGAGATTCTTGAAACTTATAGTTCATTAATTCTTAATTCTTAATTATTCATTCTTAATTATTCATTATTCATTATTCATTATTCATTCTTAATTATTCATTCTTATACATTCTACTGCTTAGACAAGTATCGGTAGCTATTCATCCCTTACCAAGCCAGTTTATGTTAAATTTTAGTTGAGTTTTGGCTTAAGTCCCATTTAATTGGGGTAATATCTTTTACTGAGCAAATATTATGACTCATTTTGGCATTATTTGTCCTGCTGCTTCTGGTCATCTTAACCCTATGACTACGTTAGGTTACGAACTGAAACAGCGTGGTCATCGCGTCACTGTATTCGCCATTGAAGACGCTCAATCAAAAGTTCTAGCCGCAGGATTAGAATTTCAGGTGATTGGCACGTCTGATTTTCCTAAAGGAGCCACAAAAGACTTATTTACTCAATTAGGTAATCTCAATGGATTTAAGGCATTCCAGTATACAATTAATTGGATTGTCGATGCAGCAAAAATGTCTCTTCGGGATGCTCCAGACGTAATTAAAGCAGCAGGTATAGAGCTATTATTAGTAGATCAAGCTTCTCCAGCCGGAGGAACTATCGCTGACTATCTAGATATTCCTTATGTAACTGTATGCAGTGCCTTAATGCTGAATCGGGAAATGAGCGTTCCTCCCTTTAGCACGTCCTGGAATTATGACCCTTCATGGCGGGGACTTCTACGCAACCGAGTGGGTTATGCACTGCTTTCTATGATCGGTAAATCTCTAGAAAAAGTTATTAATGACCATCGTCAGCAGTGGAATTTATATCCCTATGATAACGTCAATCAATACTCTTCCCAATTGGCTCAACTTAGTCAACAGCCTGCTGAGTTTGAATTTCCTAGAATAGAACTACTGTCTTGTTTTCATTTCACAGGACCTTATAGTAACCCAACGAGTCGAGAACCTGCGCCTTTTCCTTATGAAAAATTAACTGGAGAACCACTAATTTATGCTTCGATGGGAACACTGCAAAATCGGCTGCTCTGGATTTTCCAAATGATTGCAGACGCTTGTGTGGGATTGGATGCGCAATTAGTGATTGCTTTAGGTGGGGGTGCTAGTCCAGAATCTTTGCCAGAATTCCCTGGAAATACCTTAGTTGTTGGCTATGCACCTCAATTAGAACTATTACAAAAAGCGACCCTTACCATCACTCACGCCGGAATGAATACTACTCTAGAATCGTTGAGTAATGGAGTACCAATGGTAGCTATTCCCATTACCAACGATCAACCTGGAGTGGCGGCGAGGATCGCTTGGACAGGAACAGGAGAGGTCATACCTTTGAAAAAATTGAGCGTGGAGAAGCTACAAAAGGCTATCAAACTGGTCTTAACGGAAGATTCCTATAAAAAAAATGCTTTGAGGCTACAAGAGGCAATTAAATTAGCAGGGGGAGTGAGTCGAGCGGCTGATATTATCGAACAGGTTGTTGCTACAGGTAAACCAGTTTTGGCTTCAACAAAACAATAATATAATTCTTAAAAGGAATAATTTTATGTCTAAATCCCTTATGGGGAGAGCATTTAACTTGTATAGTAGTACAATGGTCAATTTGCGACTGTATATTGGCTGAGCTCATTGGCTCAAAGCCTTATACAGTCATCTTTTTAGAGCTCATGTCACCCCATCAGTCACTACCTAATAAAATTTATTAACAAATGGTTCTATCCTTATGCCAAATATAATTCAGGAAACTAAGCTTCCCAATGGAATGAAAATATTTTGCTTGCAGGAAGAAGAAGTACCAGTTCTGTACGAACAGATTCAAGACTACATTAAATATGGAATTGAGCTGCACGAAAGTGATATCATATTTGATGTAGGAGCTAACATTGGTTTGTTTGCCTTATGGGCATATCAAAATTGTAATAAAAATGTTAGTATTTATGCTTTTGAACCTATTCCAGCCATTTTTAATGTACTACAGGCTAACGCTCAACGCTTTGATTCAGATAAAATTAAAGTCTTTTCCTGTGGACTTTCTCAGGAATCCAAGAGTATAACATTCGCTTATAATCCCAATGCTACCATGTTATCCACTGCATATCAAGAGGATTTTACTGAGCTAAAAAAGCAACTGAAGCAGGCTGTTATTCGCAATATTAAATACGCCCCTAAAGCTTTTCGTTGGCTTCGTTGGTTTCCGTCGTTTATGCGATCAATTTTACTCCAAAATAGCATAGACAAAGCTTTTAAAATCGAGCGGGTAACTTGCCAGTTAAAAACTGTCTCAGAGATTATAAGGGAACACAAGATCGAACAGATTGATTTGCTTAAGATAGATGTGGAGAAAAGCGAGTTGGATGTACTTTTAGGCATCGAAGCTCAGGATTGGCAAAAGGTCAAGCAAATTGTTGTAGAAGTTCACGATCTAGAGCATCGACTCCAAAAAATTACGAATTTGCTCAAAGAACACGGCTTTAGCGAAATTCAAGTCGAACAGGAACCTATTTTACATGGTTCTAATCTTTTCAATCTGTATGCCTGGCGAGGATAATACTGAGTTGTTTAGGGTGCGTTAGGAACGGGCTCGCCCTAATTTTTCGCATCAACGCCCGGGTTGGGACAGTCCGCCTGGGAATATTGATAACCGGCAAGATGCCGGTTCCACGCTTGATGCCCATTCCACGCCTGATGCCCATTCCACGCCTGATGCCCATTCCACCCAGATGCCGGTTCCACGCCTGATGCCGGTTCCACGCTTGATGCCCATTCCACCCAGATGCCCATTCCACCCAGATGCCGGTTCCACGCCTGATGCCCGTTCCATTAAGATGCCCATTCTACTAAGATGCCCATTCTACCCACCGGTTCAAACAGCAAGAATGAGATGCACCCAAGACATCAACCCGGTTTGAAAGAAGAGCGATATACCCCTATTTCTGCTTGATTCATTCTTTGGAAAGCAGCTTGGGAAAGAGCATTGCCGAAACTATCATTCAACGGAAAAAGACCTTTAACCACTGACTTACCTAAAGAATAGGCTAATTTACATAATTCACAGAGAAGCACTGTCAATATTTCTGGCTCTCCATGAAGATAACCAATATAGAACTCTTGCTCTGAAAGTTCCGAGTAACTTTGAATAGCTATACCTCGTAAACTTTCATTTTGTCTTAATCCGAAAACTTTTCCCCCAAGCAGAGATTTTTTTAATAACTCAGGAGTAATAGTTTGACAGGTAATAATTAATTGTGTGTAAAAATTTGTTTTTTGATAGGATAAATTATTGCTAATAATTAAAGAACAAATTTTATCAAAATCTTTCAGGTCTAATTGAATTAACTGGTTAGTTGGTGAAGCAATAGTATCAGCTTTACAAAGACTATAACTATCTATTTTTTTATCTCCTCGGCGAGAGATTATTTTCAACATTAGTTCATTGTCAGACAAGACACAGTAACGTAATATAGGAACATTTACTTGAGATAAATACTTATTTGTATGTGCATCTAATAATTTAGATAAACCTCGCCGTCGATAGCGACGATCTACTCTCAAAGAACTTAGCCAAGCTTCCTGTTTTGACAAAATAACAATATCCTGCATCGCCACAGGGATATCATCAAGAGTAACTACAAAAACTTTTCTGTTAGGATTGTTAATCCGTTTCTCCAATACTAAGTGCATGTAATCGTTTTGATGTTCCCACGTATATTGGCAGAAAGCTAAGATAGGTTCTACATCTGAGATTTTAGCTAAGCGAATCTGGAATTCAGTCATCTATCCTTATGCTGTGGGTGTCTTTACAGGTTCGGTGCGTTACTCTTTTTTAGGATACAACGAGTTTGAGAACACGCCCTAGGGGGGCAGAATCATACCCAGAATCAGCAACGCCCAAAATCTGGTTGCTTAGTTTTTGCGATCGCTGAATTTTTTCCTGCTCATTAATCAGCTTTTGCGCATTTAACTTGGATATTATTCAGTTAATAATAACTTAAAAATCTATAAAATTATCCCTATTAGCTAATAAATATTTTTTATCAAAAAAACCTTGACATTTACCAAATTATTAGTAATAATAAAAATGTCCGATATTTCGATAATATTTATGGGCAAAAAGCCGCGCTTTACGCGTCAACCAAGAAGCGCGGCTTATGTCCCCAGTCACAAGTTATGTGTGAGGTAATTACATCATGCCAACAAATCGCTCAAATGACCATCTGAATCATCTGATTAACTGTCAGCGAGCCCTAGACCGCCTTGCCCAAATTTCCAGGAGCCAATCCACACAGGAACATTCAATTCCTCGTCCCATCACCGAGCGAGAAGAAATCTTGATCTACCTATACAGCAACTTCCGACTTTCCATGAACCCCCAGGAGTTTTACTGGAAATGGCAAGTTAAGCAAGAAGACATCGCTAACATCTGCTGTCGCTCAACTTACGCTGTAAACAGCTGGCTGGCCCAAGGTGCTCGCTATAAAACTCCTTCTTCCGATTCCTTGCATCATCTGGCCTTAATGGATTTTCTATTAGAAAATTTTGAAGCAATTCCAAAGGAGTTATTGAATCAGCTCTGCTCCTTCGCTTAGGGTGGCCATTCGCGCAGCGTGGCCTACGGCCTTAAGGCCAAAGTTAAAGGTTATTAGAATTAAGAATGTAGAATTAAGAATGGATAATTGACAATAAATAATGTAGAATGAATGTAGGAGGTAGAAGCCAGAAGCCAGAAGCCAGACTTCTAAATTCTAAATTCTACATTCTTCATCGGGAACTTTCCTTCCGCAGATTCGTCAGAGCCGCTAAAGCTACGATATTCTACGCTCACAAAATTTCCTGATTTGATCCACAAACCTAGAAAATATCCTGATGTGAGCCATCAATCTGGGAAAAATGTATATATGAATCGAGTTGGAATTGGCATAGAACCCACGGAGTCCACTTATGAAACGTTACAAAATTCTCTCCCTTCTAGGGATAACAGCAGTATCGACAATCACTGCTAGTCAGGTTTTGGCTATGGAGATAGGTTATGGGAATTTAATCACCGAACCTGACTCTACTAGCAATAGTCTATTGGAGGATGTTTCATTCCTGAAGTACACTATATTTGATACTGCTGCTGGTGCAAGAGAGCCTCAATATCCAGATCCTATACCCCCGCGCCGTGACATGCCGCAATCGGGAATTCAGTAGAGTCCGCTTCAGCTAGAGATTGATCATATATAGCAGTTCTTAATTGGGTGAGTTACAAAAGTTGTGGGTTTTAGGGAGTCGGGAGTCGGGAGTCGGGAGTCGGGAGTCGGGAAAAAATCTTTTGTATCTCATGACTATGAGAACTGCTATTTCTAGCTGATTTACTCTTGCTTCTCAATTCTCTGACAGGGTTTTTTGTCGTCTTCTTGGTTCACGTTCGGATTATTGTTCAGATAATTACTGAGCTGATTACAAGCACGCTTCAGTAGGGAATTCACATCGTTTAATTTACTGTAATCTAAATTCCAAATACTCACCCGATTCGCTGCATTAATCGAGACTAGGGTTTCACCGTCTGGACTGAAATTCACAGACTCCACACGTTCAGAACCCTCGGTTAACGTTCCAATTAAAATTCCATTGGGGTCCCATAGTTTAACTGTGCCGTCTTCACTAGCAGAAGC
The DNA here is from genome assembly GCF_010692395.1 of Moorena sp. SIO3H5. Lineage (GTDB taxonomy): Bacteria > Cyanobacteriota > Cyanobacteriia > Cyanobacteriales > Coleofasciculaceae > Moorena. The sequence goes on along the minus strand of NZ_JAAHHS010000237.1, from coordinate 4,814 downwards.
AATAATATCTCGATGGGGGTGGAAACTGACATCATAAACAGCTTTTCTATGCCCCACTACTTTTTTATACTCGAATTCCTGCGAGGAGATGTCTTCACGACTCCAGATGATCATAAAACCACCAGCAGCACCTGCCACAATCCGCTTACCATCGGGGCTGAAACTAAGGGAGGACAACTGGCTAGGGCCAGTCAGGGTAGTAATTAGAGTGCCGTCCTGGTTCCAGAGGTTCACCGTATTGTCATTACTGGCAGAGGCAATTAACTCACCATCAGGACTGAAACTGACGCGATTAATGGCATCTGTATGTCCCACTAAAGTACGTAGCAGTTTCCCTTCCCTGGTCCAGAGTTTCACTGTCTTATCCTCACTGGCTGAGGCAATGATTTGACTATCAGGACTGAAACTAACGCTATAAACTGGATCGCTATGCCCCTCTAGAGTATGTAGCAGTTTCCCATCGCCATTCCAGAGTTTCACCGTCTTGTCATTACTGGCAATGGCAATAATCTGACGGTCACTGCTGAAATCAACCCCCTTCACAAAACCCTGATCTCCCTTGAGGGTGAGTTCCCTAATCTGCTTCTTGGGGTTCCAGAGTTTAACCGTGTTATCATCTCGACTAGGAGAGGCAATTATCTCACCATCCGGGCTAACACTAGCACCATAACCATAGACTGTATAGCTGGTAGGTTGGAAAACCTTAGGCAAAATTCCCTCAAGATTCCAAAGTTTGACAGTGAAATCAACACTAGCTGAAGCTAGCATCTTACCGTCAGGAGTGAAACTAACCTGATTGACAGTATTTTGATGACCAGGAAGGGTTGAAATTAGTGTACCCTTACCAGTCCAGAGTTTTATTTTTCCGTCACTACTCCCTGAGGCAATCCACTCACCATCCGGACTAAAGCTGACGCTGTTGATAGGATGATCATGTCCTGACAAGGTTTTCTGTAAGGTTCCATCACGGTTCCACAGTTTAACGGTCTGATCATCACTAGCTGAAGCAATGGTCTGACTATTGGGACTGAAAATTACACTCCAAACAGCTTTTTTATGCCCCTCTAGAGTGTTGATTAATTTACCGTTACGGTTCCAGAGTTTGACGGTTTTGTCCTTACTGGCGGAAGCAATAAATTCTCCATCATTGCTAAAACTAACGCTCAAAACAGCATCCTGATGTCCTTCCAAGGTTTTAATTAACCTTCCATCACGGTTCCAGAGTTTAACTGTTTTATCACCACTGGCGGAAGCAATGGTCTCACCATCCGGGCTAAAACTTACCCATTTTACTTCGTCATCATGTTCTTCCAAGGTTTTAATTAAGGTGCCATCCTGACCCCAGAGTTTAACGGTTTTGTCTTTACTGGCTGAAGCAATGATTTGATTATCAGGGCTAAAACTGACGCACCACACTATATCCCGATGTCCTTCTAAGCTATTCAGCAATTGGCCATCACGACTCCACCGCTTGATAGTTTGATCAGAGCTAGCTGAAGCAATGAGCTGATTATCAGGACTCACACTTACACTCAATACACTACCTTTATGTCCCTCTAAACGATGGCGTTCTTGGGTTAAGTTGACTGCTTCCCAGAGGTTAGATACAGTCTCTTTGCCAATTTCTAATTTTGCTATTTTATGATTTAATTCTTTCCCTCCCTTGATGCTGATTAAAAGGGCATCAAGCTGATTTTTATTTACAAGAAGAGAGAGCTGATATTTAGCGTTGAGTTTAGCAAGGGTTGCCCGTTTTTCGTGAAATTTTGCCTCTTGCCACAGCCCGATGGCAATCACCGCTAGTATAGTCATCACCACGCTAAATCCCCCTAACCCCATCAGCAACCGTTTCCGAAGCCGTTGTCGCGCCTCTCGCTCTTTTTCAAGTTCTGCTCTCATGTCAGCCCCTTGTCGTTGTCGAATGAAATCTACTAGATAATCATGGACTAATTGATAGCGATTACCATAAAATTCTCTTAACAGCAGCACTAAGCCGGATTTCAAAAAAATTTCCAACACTAAATCTAATCGTTTTAGCTCTGTTTCTACATCAGCCGCCAAGGCTTTTAATTCTTTTTCCAAATCATGGCGAGTTTTGAGGGGGCGGGTGTTGTTTTCATCCGTTAGCAAGTACAACACTAATTCAGCAACCCGTTTGTTCTCGGAACCACAGGCTTCCACTACTTCTTCTAAGTATTGGTTGACTAATTCAGCTTTTGGGTTATCTCCTAGGTGTTGATACTGTTCTAGGGTGGTAATTTGGTTTCGTTCCAGTTGCGCCCCTACCACTTGCAACTCAATTGGTCGAATCTCTGCTAATTCTTTCCCTAAATCCGCCACTAATTTATCAATCAGTGCTTGCTCTAGGGGAAACTGAGCTTGCTCCGTTAAGCGTTGAAGATATAATTTGGCATCTGGTGGGGTAAGATTACCCAAGTGAAACAGAATCCTCTTATCTAAAATATTGTTATTAATAACCTCTAAATCGATTCCGAACTTATTACATTCCAACAGCCAATGTAAATAATCCTCTCGCATAGACAAGATTACCTTTACATAAGGAATATTCAGACAGTCTCGCAAAAAATTATAAAAAATTTGCCTCTGGTTGGGGTTTGAGCAAACGGATAAAAACTCTTCAAACTGGTCAAATATTAAAACAGTAAGCAAATTTTGCCTAGCATTTTTGCGCAACTGCTCAAGAATGAGGGCGGTGGAATCAAGGTTACCAGCCACAGAGGTTAAATTTACTCTCTTATCCAGAGTCTTTTTTAAGGATTTGCCTAGTGCTTGAATCCAATTCCTATAAACTCGCTGCAAAACCGGTAATACCCGACGGGTATTAATGGTTTGCCGTTCTAATGCTGGTATTAATCCCGCCTCAATCATTGAGCTTTTCCCCGCCCCGGACTGTCCATGAATCACAGTTAGTCTAGAGCCCACCTGTTCCATGCGCTCAATCAGGCCATTAACATGGTGTTCCCTGCCAGAAGCCGCAATTTCTGGCGCTATGGTTTTTGAGCACTCAACCGTTGCTAAAACTGGGTTAGTTACCTGCTGCTTGGGCTGCAATCGACCGGCACCAATGAATGCCCGAAACCCAAACCGGCTCTCAATCCCCTGTTGGTCTTGTTTAATCTCAAAGGCAGTGAGATAGTCCCCTTGTTCCCAATAGGCCTGATGTAATTCCTTCAAGATACCAATATAAAGGTCTGGATCATAGTGGGGTTTGGTTTCTGCTCTCGCCTTTTTCAAGTTATGAAGTGCTGCTTGTAATTGAGCAACATGTTTTTGTGTCAGCACAGCCCTACATTGACTAAGATGATTTTGCGTCCGCATAGTCCCAAGCAGTGCTCGCCCCAAGGACAATAAATACCAACCCTGGGCAAAAGACTTTTCGCAGTCTAGGAAAGCTTGTTCTTCTGGTGAGGGATTGACTATCTTAGCTGATGCCGTTGATTGCAGAAAAAGCGCTTGTTTGGAATACTCTTGGGCTTTTTTAAAGGCTGATTTCCCTAGGGCTACCTGAGCCAAAAAGCCATAAGCTCGTGCCATTCTGAACGGATCAGAATAGGTTTGATGGAGCGCCAAGGCTTTGTTGGCCACTTTCTCTAACTCCTCCCAATTTGACTGGTGCTGAAGTGCCTCTCCCCAAAAATTAATATATTTGGCAGCTAACTCTGGGCGGTTAGCCTGCTCAAGAACCTCAACCGATTCCTGAAAATAAACTTTTGCTTGTTCACAACCTTGCTTCTTCTCAGCTTGATGCCATAGTGCATAAACAGCCCACCACAAGCCTAAACAGACTAGTACATGGCCACGGCGTTCCAGGTTATCGGTTTGTTTCCACAGAGCTAAACTGCGCTCATAATGCTGTCGAGACTCTTCTTGAGAATTATCAGCCACTCGACCCAGCACAAATTCCAAACTGGCTTCTAACTCAGGGGCTAAGGCCACTCCCCGCTTTTCCAGTTCCTGTCGTGCTGACTGTAATTCAACATAGGATGCAGAGCCTTTGTTTAAATTCAGATTACTACTGTGCAAAAACTCCGTTTCACGGGAGGCTACCACCTTGGCAAACACCTGATCAGTGGTTTGCTCAATAAACTGAATTAATTGACCGCTGCTAATCACAAACTCAACACAGCTTGACCAACTGTGGAAATCTGGCACTGACCGAATTAGCATTTGCAGCAACTTATCCGTCACCCACAACACCAGTGGAAACGGAAAGTTCCGAAACTCTTCCCGGATCTGGTTGGTTGCTGTCAGCACTTCCTCAATGCAAATTACTGAGTCTATCCCAGATACCATCAACGCCTCTGGCTGTTCTGGACCTAGCTCTTCCACAATAGTGGTATAAAGAGTTTTAACCGATTGCTCTAAGACAAACTCCCTGATCGGAATAGGACATTGCTGCTGCAACTGTTCACTAATTTCTGTCCTCAATACCCCATAGTTACCAACCGCCAAAATCAAGGAAAATTCTCCCTGAGAAAGCCTAATTAGTTGGATTAGTTCTCTGAGGGAGTCTTGGTTTTGATTTGCGGTTGTATCTAGCATGATAGCGGTTTTTAATTGGGTGAGGTACAAAAGTTGAGGGAGTAGGGAGCAGGGAGCAGGGAGCAGGGAACATATAAGAGGCAAGAGGCAAGAGGCAAGAGGCAAGAGGCAAGAGGCAAGAGGCAAGAGGCAAGAGGCAAGAGGCAAGAGGCAAGAGGCAAGAGGCAAGAGGCAAGAGGCAAGAGGCAAGAGGCAAGAGGCAAGAGGGAAAAAATCTTGTGTACCTCATTATGATAAAAAGCGCTATAGTA
>NZ_JAAHHS010000236.1 GCF_010692395.1 Moorena sp. SIO3H5 | reverse complement strand
CAAACACCACCTTGCTATTAAATCTGTAGTTGGCCTGAGTAAAAGACAGCTCATCCGTTCCCTTACCATCAAAAAAATCATCCTGAAAATCCTCTTTCTTAGGCCTCACACCGAACATGTCCTTGGTGACGATGTGGGATTGGAATGGCCTCATCGAAAAGTAGCGACTAACGCCATGTGTTTTCAAAAACAATTCATTTTCATGGCTGGAAAAATTATCATGATGCCAATTACACCACGTCAAAAAGTCCATGGGATCAAGCGGGGCGTTTTCGCAGGCTTCCATATAACCCGTTTGATCAAACCCTCCCATGTCAGCGTGTGGGTGCTCAAAATCCTCCTCTCTCGGAAGCTTCTTAGGAAATAGGTGTGATAAGGTGATGTTCATGCCATTAAGGTATATAAATTATTTATATCAATCAAGCTTTTGAACAAACTTTCTGAGATGTCTCCGGATTTCTTCTTGATTGTATGGAGATCCGGATGTGATCGCGTCCTTTTCGCTATCCCTAAGCCTGGACATGATGCTCGATATTTCCTGTAATTCAAACTCGTTTTTAGAGCCTTCCAAAGCAATAAGACGGTCCGAAACATTTTCCTTCTCCCAATCATATAGGGAGCTCCTCGCGAGCAGTCTTTGGACGTAATTCCAGTTTATCAAGTGAGTAGGTCAACGGCTTCCTGTAGCTTCTTCTGAACGTCTGGGCCTATTTTTTTGTCCTTAACAATTTGGTCCATGCTGCCGCCATTCACCAAATATTCTACCGCTTGATCAAACCAACTTGGCACTTGAGGGATGTCTAATTCTTCAGGATCATCTAAATTATTCAAATCCCCCGTGGGTATCATGAACAAATAAAGAAGGGCTTTTTTAAGAGCGTAGGTAGTGGATTTGCCTGCTGACTTGTCTTGAGGGTCCACTCCATGGCCGTACCCAGCAAAGTCTATGCTTTCTCCCGATACGTGCATCAAAGTGTAGGAACATTTAGCTTCCGTGAATATTTGTTGCTTCCATCCAGCAGGCTTGCCCTGGTATGTGTGCTCCCATCGGTCAACTCGGATATCAGTTTCTATCGATTTAGGGATCACACATAAGCCGTGCTCAACTAAAAGAGGCTGTAACTTTTCTTTTACCAGCTTATCCGAAACGGACTTATACTGATTCTGACCCGTTCCGACCGTGGCATCCTTCTCGATGTTCTTGCAATCCTTCATTACTGCCAGGATCGCTTTCGTAATGTTCTCCATTTATAGCTTCCTTATACGTTTCGTCGTGAATGCTAGGATAGCCAAACATGAAGTTATAATCTACGCCAAAGAATTCCACCGCCTTTTTCATCATGTCAATACTGACGTCTTTCCGTTTTCCAAGCCGGAACCTGGAAAAGAACACATTGATTGTGCTCTTATCCTTCCCGGCTCCAATCTCTTTACCGGCCACTAATTGGGTGATCTTCTTTTGCTCTCGAAATCTCTTTACTTGTAACGCATCGTCAAAGCGTACCTTGGGTATCCCTGCCATATCGAAAACAAAGATAAAGAAATTATTTAATATCTAACCGGGTTTCACCGCAGAGATTACGCGGTCGATATTCTCATTGATATCTTTCTTCAGCTCTCTTACTGCTTCTAGAACCCTGATTTCAAGCTTTTCTCGCTCTTCTTTTTCTCTTTTCTGGTAGTTTTCAATACTCACAATGCGCTCCATATTCCTTTGAATTGAAAGGTTTTGGTTTTCGTCCTTTTTACGTTGGGCATTCTGGCGATTCATGAAAAAAGTGATCACCCCGAGAACACCTCCGGCGACCCCTAAAATCAACGCCAAAAGCCGCAACAACTCATTAAGTGTTGCAGTATCCTTCATTTCCTTACGTGGTTCTATTCTACAATCTGAAACAAAACTTGCCTTACCATGGTTGCGTTGCTAGGGTCCAAGTTAGTGTCACTATCCTGGTAATATACAGTTCCCCGCCAAGTTCCGGGAATATTCCAAAAAATATCTCCGGATAAAAAATCTTCGTAGGGATGAGCTACACCAGTGATAGTAAGCTCCCAACTGTTCTGACACCCTTGAGGCTGAATTACCAGAAATTTGGTATTTAGCCCGCAGGGATCAATTAAAGATAGTAGAAAAAATGGATTAGCAATGCTCGTTTCGTCATTGATTAAAAAGGTGAAGGGCCCAATATTACGCGCCGTAATGGTCATGTATCTTGGATTGGAGTGTAGCCGAATGGAGATCCGATGCCACTAAATTTGTTTCTTAGATAAGGCCTCAAATCAGCCGGGCAATTGCAACTTGAGTTCTTCCATAAAGGGTAATTGTCCTCGTTTTTGACGAGGAAATTGATCAGCTGATCTTGGTAATAATTCGCATCGCTTAGAGCTTTACCGCCTAGGCTTTGTAGATCCTCGGAAGAAGCCGCCACAGAATCCGTAGGATTTGCTATACGGAACCCTGCGGGAGTAGATTGTATGTTTCCTGTAGCCACGTATTCGTAGTAAGACCTAAACACTAGGAAGTCCTTAATAAATGGCATCAATGCCTCGTTTGCGGGAGACAGGTTATCAGGATACTCCGACAGTATTTCATCGTACAACTGAGTACACAGAATACGCTGCAATTGTTTTTCCTGGACAAGATTTGAAGCGATTTTAATGCGATCAGAATTAAGGTTCTGACTTAGAATAACCCTCTCTCGAAAGTCCGTGATATCAACTAGGGATACTGTCGCCATCTGTTCTGAGAAATACGTTTATGTCTTCTTCGTTTAGATCGAATTCGTTTCGAAGTATAATTGCCGCCTCCTCGCGAGTCATACGCCCGTCTCTGGCTCTCGATGCTATTCTAGATATCCTATCTATTTGTCGGAGATTAAGACTTGCCAGGGGCCTTTTCCCAGCCGTCACCGCATTATCCGGAATCTCATCGAGTAGCACATTGAAATTCTCATTCCAATACTGACGACGCTCTGGAAGGGTCATGTCTTCAAACGCACGTTCAGGAAGGATGTCATAAGGATTTACGTTCTTAATCGTCCAGTCGTATTGAATTGCATTCAATGGAGCTTCATTACCTTGCTCATCTACGATCATCAACCCGTTGAAAAGATCCATATAATGCTGGGAGAGAAACTCTCTTTTAGGCTTCGACCTAGATTGCATGATCTTCACGGAATTGATCAGCTCTTGCACCTGACCGAGTTGACCCGTTTGCTTAATAGATATCAGCGCAGGTGGTGTTTTGGTGCCTACTGCTATTTGATCCGTGGCTTGATTTTGCAGCGTTTCAAACATGCCATCATTAGCATTGTTTGGAAACTCCGTAATGTCAGTTTTTTCTTCTGGCCTTAGTGCCCAGTCTACAAACATCGATCCCGCGTTTTCTGGCCCAGAGAAACGGCTTCTCATTGTCTTGTCGAACAATTGTCCAACCGTATATTTTTGGTCCTCGGGAATGCCCATAGCTTTTTTAATAGTCGGGCCTACTGGATCATCCGGATTGCCGATGACATGCATGATACCACCAAGGAAGAAGTTGTTGGAGATATTCCTTTCATGAAACCTTTGCAACTTAGCGTCGATGATAAACCATTCTACGGACGAATAGTACCATGGCTTCGGGTATATCCTCGCCAAAGGTCGTTCAATGGAAGCCCAATAAAGTTGACCTGGATACTGCCATCTATCTTTCTTCTTTAACCTTTCCTGTCCTTTCGAGTGAGCAATCATTTCATCTTTTGCCGCCTTGGGATCATAGGGATAAAAGATTTTATTTTTGACGTCGTATTTCCCTTGGGGAATTCCGAAATAAGGATTGAATTTGAAGTCAGGAACTTCAGTAAAGGCATTCACTGTACGATCCTTTGGAGCCCCTAGCCGGACACTTTCAAAAGGCAGAAAGTGAATTGCCCTTTTTCTACCTAACGGATCATACTTCACTACCGCTGAAAAGCCTTCCAAGTACGCCATGATTTGGGCGCACTTAGCGTGGAACTGCCGTAAGGTCTCGCCAGTCTCAGAGATTTGTAAATCATTAAGCCGATCATCTACAAATCCATTCCCTTCGATGAACTCGGCCCACACATCAATCGCAGCCGACGCACTGGGGCTATTTTGTACGTTTTGAATTAGTTGTTGAGGGAAGTCGTTTCTTACGACCCTATTTTTTCCGTTGCCGGACGGGAGCCAATAATCTGTTTCCCACGCAATAATATCGTCTGACCAGTCTATTTTTCTGCCAGCTGGATTTTGTTTGGTAAGATTATTGAACCGAAAAAGTTTCAATAGGGCCATATAAGCGAAGGTAACAAAAAGATCACCATTTGCCTAACGGGCATTCTTCATACTTGCTCGCGGTTTTAGCCTTGATCACACACCCACATTGAGAGCAAATAGTTCCCCATCTAAATGAGCAATTGGAACAAATGTCTCTACGCTCGGTTGTAACCTTGGATGGGCGAATTAGTAGAATGTTGACCCACCCACTAATTATTGACATCAATTTCGATCCTATTTTCATATGCAGCTAACCAGTCTTTTATCCTTTTTTGATCGTCGTAAGCGTAATGAACGCCTAGGCCAAGTTTCTTATTTTCTACACTCATACGCTTTCGATACTCCGCGTGACGTTCCACTAGTCGTTGATGGCCGCCGATTCCTCGGTAGTGAAGTAGCCAAAGCTTATCCGGACCGTAATGGACATCTCCCACAGGTCTTGCTACATGGGCTCCATAATCATAATTGATCTCGCGAATTCGTTTGGGATTGAACACGCAAAGCTTTGAATAGCTGTTATCAAATTGGCCCTTGGTGAATTCCAGGTAGCTGGATATCGGGTACTCATACGAGTAAACGTTGAATCCCATGGTTTTGCAAATCGTGTAGCCCTGGTTAGTGTAAGCGTCAATCTTTCCCCTTATGTCTTTCACATGTACTATTTCGTCGGCATCAACTATGATCACCCAATCAGCATTGGAGCCTTTCCAACAATTATTCTTGAGGTCCTTGTACTGCTTATCATCTAGCACCCCTTTCTTGCCGAAAACCTGAACCTCGCATCCCATGTGTTCAGCAATATCAATGGTGTCATCGTCAGAATAATTATCGTGTAATATGATTCGGTCACAAAATGATTGGTAGTGATTGATGGTTAGACCAATCGTTCTCTCTTCATTCCAACACATTATGTGAGCCTCGATGATCATATGTTTTGCTTTATAATTTCTAAGTTACGCTCGTAGGTAAACTGATCCTGACAGAATTTTTGGCCCCAATTTTTTAATTCAATCACCGCGTCCGAGTCAATTGAATTGATTTGATCCATTACGCTCCTTTCTTTTGAAAGAATCATGTACAAGTAGCACTCCTGGTCAGAATGGGGGATCAAGTGTTTATCCGACAAATACACGGGAACACTGCCCATTCTCAATGCTTCTTGTATTCTAAAGCTAGTGGCTCCGTAACCCCTAGGGGCTAGGGTAAAAGTGCTAGCTTGCATGATTCCAAAATAGGTGGGAAGATCGTGGTGATCAAAAGAAATGTACACGTCATCAGATCTCAGGCTTTCTAACTCAGCTCTCATTGGGTGTGTCTTTGAACCCATGAATGAGGCTAGATATTTGCGTTTTGGATCTTTGATCTTCCCCTTGTAAGGCTCGCAAATCAATGGTAGCTGGTAGTCTGCCGCCGAACCCATGGCGAACACCTTGCAATCAAAAGGTAAATCGAAGGCTATACCATCGTCATGCTGCACAATGGTGAAGTATCTCTTTGATCGATCCAACTTGTTTAGCCAATCCTGCAAGGCTCGTCGGTGGGGATTAGATCTAAGGCTCCTGGACCTTCGTTGCATCCTAATTTGATACGCGGTCCACATGACAGGCAAGTAGGTATATTCCTCGTTTCCGGTTGGCTGAAAGTTCCTAAAAAAATACCATTCAAATTCCTCGTTTGAATATGGGGGGTACTTTATGGGAATTCGAGGCTGAAACTGCTTAGGCACTTGTAGGGCTGATGGCTTAGGAACGGATGCCTTTGCGTAAAAGGCGTCCCCCCATCCGTGCGGCGTCATGTTTGTGGCCTTCCGCTCAAATCCGTGAGATCTCAAAAACTTGTCAAGCTGCCCAACAAGCGCGCACCCTTTGTAGAGCTCTTTCTCATTTACCTCGGTATAGATCCACTTGAATTGACCTATTTTATCACCCAATCCTTTTAGAGCATGCAATTCAGCTCCTTGCAGGTCCATTACCAACAAGTCATACATGCCCCAAGGAATGTCGAGTGATTCAGTACGGAAGGACCTTAATTTGATATCGCGCTCAAAAACGACTTCCGGGTGCTCTAAAGAATGGGAGCCGAATTCTAGAAAACTAGAGCTCTGACCCCCATTCGAAGCTACGTGAAAAACAATATCCTTCTCCTCATCCGACACGCACGCATTTACACAAATAGCTCCGTATCTTCTGGTTTTTTCTTTGAGCGTTTGGAAGACTTCCGGTATAGCTTCCACAAAAGCCATGTGATAGCCGTGCCGGTGATAAGTGGGCGCTTCCTGACCTTCACTAGCACCCAAGTGAAGGACCCCCTTAGCATCGATGCCATAACGTCTAACTAAATTGTTGAAGTTCAGTATCATTTTTGAATGAAGGCAATCTTCTCTAGATACAAGTCCACTGCGTGCGGGAATTTGCCACTTTTGATTTGACCCAATGGTGTTTTATCAAATTCCATCGGCGGATGAGTAAAGAATTTTTCGGTGTTGCAATGAAGGTCCTCTATGACCACCAAAGCGCCAGGCCTTGTAAACTTCTCGATAGTCAGCCATTGATGGCGCGCATTGTGACTCCCGTCATCGATGACCACATCAAAATCCTTTGCCGCCAAGTACTCAATCAAGTCTTCATTGCCTTGATCCCCCTGGATGTACTCGACTGGATTCTTTCCCTGCATCAAGTCCTCGGGCACTGCATTATGCAGGTCTAGAATCGTAATTTCAGCATTTGGAAAGTACTCCCTCCATGCCCTGACAGAATAACCTTTGTCACATCCTATTTCCAGCAGCTTAAATTTCTTCTCTCTACTGGGTAAGTGTATGGCATAGAAAGGAAGGTACCCGTGTTCTTTCTTGTCGCTGGGATATTTGTTGAACACAGCTTCCAATTCCTTCAAATTCATTTCAACTGACCTTTCCTGGGCTTGTTTTTTGGCGTTGGCTTGGTCTTTCTCCTGCTCCATCATAGAATCGTACAATGCAATCTTCGCATTCTTGACCACCTCAAATCCTTCCATGATGTGCTTTGAGTTATCTTCCTTATTAGTGAAGATGAATTCTCCCTGGCCTTCCTCGAATGTAAATCGATCATCAACCCAAATTTCCTTTTTAGTTCGTCTGCTCATATCTCGTAGTTTAATAGTTTAAGCTGTAGCCAGTTGTTTTCAATTATCTTCTCCTGTATGATTGGATCCAGGTCTTTCCATTCGTCTATTTTTCCGGACCTGAACATCGTGGGGTTTTCCTCATGTAATTCCAAAAACGAAGGCAGCCCTTCGGCTGGCATTTCAGATGTTATTCTAGAAATAAGATCATAAAAAGAGGTTGCTTTACAGGGAAAATACCAGTCAACCATTTTACGCCAATTTTCACCGTAATTTACACGCTCTAACCAATCCCCTATATCAAGCCTTTCGTTGTAAACGTCTCGGTGATAGTTCCATTCACTAACCAAACAATCACCAACATGACGATGTAAAAAAATGACATTTTTTGAATGGCGTAATTGATGAGTCTTGAAATAAAGAGGGTTACTTACGGACTCTCGCATTTCAGCCTTACTTTCAATTGTGGGAATAAACCTCTTGTAATTCTTATACCCATGACCATGGCATTCAGATAAATACATCCTCAAGTACGTGCTTCCAGATCTGGGATACGAAGCTATTAATTGAGGTACTTGATTTGATGCCATGATTTAGGGTATAGGTTAGTAGTGTCGATATGTTTGTTTGCCGGGCCGTAGTACTGGGAATGATGCGGGCAAACCACAAATTTATTCGGGTTTGGATTCAGCATCGCGGCCCAGTATGAAAAAGAGCTGTTGGCTATGATTTGATCCTGGAATCGAGACATTGAAAATAGATCCTGTAAAGGATTACCCGCAGGTCTAATATCCCATAATGGCCATTGAGATCGAGCCCACAATGGATCGTCTGTAAAAATGATGGGGCGGTTTTTCGGCAAAGCGCAGGCAATTGCTTTTTCGTAATACTCTGTTTCACTTAGAACAGGATACCCTTCGCTGTGCTTCAAATAATCCCCCCTTCGGATGTGCATAGCAACCCCCGGGACCGGATCCTGATCTTCATATCCTATCAGCTCCTTGACTTTCCTAATGGTCCATGGGTGATTGATGTATTGATAATTCTGAAAAAATCCATGGAGCCTTACGCTTCCGTAATTTGTTGGTATCGGTGAATAAACACCCATCTTTTTTTCCTGGAAGACCCTTGATTTGCCTCGTCGCTTTGGTAAGTTTTTGAAGTACACGGGCCATTCTGAAGGATTGAGAGACGTGGACGGGAATCCCACCTCGTAGCCATTTTGCAAAGCAAACTGAACCGTACTGGCTAACTGCCACATTTGGTTGCCCAGTCGCCCAATGAAATCGCATGTGACTACCGGTCTCAAGGTAGAATCGCTTGAATCAATGACCCCCATCCTTTTAAAATGAGAAATCCAATCCAGTAGACAATCGGAACACCCAAAAGAACAACAAATCCCCACCCAAAGGCCTTGGTCACCCAACTGATATTTTCCTTTTTCATATGCTCAAAAGTAACTTTTTATATTTGTCTGCTTGCTTCATGTTGTATTGCGCATCCTGTAGCCATCCACTACCCTTGTGTACACGGTGGAAATAATGCATTCCAGGAACAATCCTAAACATACCTCCCGATTTGATCCACTGATAGTTGAAGGCAATTGTGTCTTGTCCTTTCGCCTCCTTGTCCAACTTCCATACCAATAAGTACTTGTCACGGTTTACCACGTAGTTGCAAGTATTCAAGCACATAAACCCTTTCTGATCTTGGGTGAAATTGGCAATGTTCGTGTGATCGATCAACTTATCCTGCCATTTCCGGTAATCAAAATCAGGCTTTGCGAAAGAGGGGCAGTAAATGATATTAGGACTTAGGGTGTTCGGCAATGATGCGGTGTACTCTGGGAATATCATGTTGTCACTGTCAAATAGTATCACCCAATCATTTGAGCATTTGCTTACCGCCTCACGCTTGTTTGCCATCATGCCCAAGTTCTTCGCATTAACGTGGAGCTCAACCCTTGAGTCTTTCAATCCCCTCTTTAGCTCTCGAACATACCGATCTCCACTTGCATCATCCACCACCACTATTTGATCGATGTTATGCATCTTGGATACGCTATTAACGCACTTAATTGTCATGTCTACCCTTTTGTAGGTAGTAATAGCCAAACTAAGTTTCCTGAATCTCATTAAAATATGTGCTTTATTTTGTAGCGCTTCACCGCGAAAAATATTGAAGGCAATCTTTCACAGACGAAAGGATGATACGGTATCCATGGCGTTCCCCAAGCATCCGAGAACTTGCGACGATCTTCGGGCTTGTTGTGACGTTTTGAGATCGATTGATACCTTGAGTCTTGCCAAAGCACGGCCATGTCCTTCATTATGGCCATGGCCGGCCTTAGCAATTGGGTCACGTACTCACTGTAAATAGCCGTCTTTGCTATCCAATAGTTGAAAAGGATAGGCGGAACAGTGTCCGGAATTTTATCGCAAAATCCCGTGTCCTGAACAATTTTTTCGATCATGGAGTAAATGCCCGGATGGTAATTCTCTGCTTGACGTACTATATTGGGATTAGACCTTCTCTTACAGAAACCGAAAACATCCGGATTTTCATGATGGTAATGGAATGCAATTGCTTTCTCCAATCCCTCAAAGCCAAACTTGAGCCTTTCGCCATAAATCTCCTCGTAGAAGGGGAATCCAACATTTATGTCATGGCTAAATACGCCAAGGTAATCACTATCGTGACGTCGATCAGCAATGACACTGATAGGCTCATTTTCAAAGAACTCAGTAAGCTTACCGGAATTGTCATAAGGTGTAAAGCCTGGAAGCAAATTCTTCTTGCTGTGTCCATCGAAGTATATTTGATATGCAGTAAGGATCACTCTCTTTCTAGTAAAACCAACACTATAATCACGAATGCTAGGGCGAATATCATTGTTTCATGATGTATTTCCGTACTCTCGCGCAGCTGCACCCACACATGCCAATACCCTTCCCAGTCTTTTGATTATAGTAATCGAATGCCCTTTTCCAGATTGGGTCTCGGGCAGAATACCACTTACATTCAGGCAGCGTTTGCTTTAGATAGTACAACGTTTCCACTGAGACAAATATATAAATTATTTATATAACAAAAAAGCCCGACCGTTTGGAGGGGCTTTTAGTGCAAAACGTATGTAAAAGTGGTCTATACTAGATAGCTCTCAAGTAAAGCCTTCGTGGTTTCAAAATCTCCATCTCTAAATCTAGATGGGATTTTCTTTTCCTGGCCGGTCAAGGTCAAATTGTGACCGATATCGCTCGCAGGCGCAGCGCCGGTATTTTGGGTACCTGCGCTTTGCTCTAAGCCATTCTGTTTGCCGTACAGAAAGAAATTATCGTTGTTGTCCTGAAGAATCACTACAAGCGCCGTGGCGCCTAGTATTTCTTCAATCACATCGTCCTCATCCGGCGTACCTGGGAAAAGCTTCAAAGTCACAGTGTGAGTGTAAAACTTGTTCCCGCCGGGATCCTGAATGGTAGCCTCGTACCCGCCAGTGTGGGCTTGCTTTCGGCTTTCGAGTTTGTACAACCCGGCATATCCCACAAAATTAATTGCCTGAATATACCCTTCACCATTTAGAGTGTAGGTTGATATATCGTCCAAGTTGGCTACATAGGCGTTTTTAAATACGCCGCCAACCGCAACGAGATCCTCGCAGCTAATCGCAATCCCTGACGTGATTCCGCAAGCCATCCTTAGTAAGCGATAGTGGTTAAATCGCAGTGAATGAAAGTGTAGCCCATTCGGTGCTGACCACGAACTCGATACACGCCATCATCATTACTGAACCACCCACGCAGGCGTGACGCGTCTACATCATCATGTAACCCGATAGCCTGGTTGTCAGGAGTCGTATACAAAATCAAGTGTCGCACTTGATCGTAAAGAGGGTTTGTCGTATCCTCAAGTGCTGTGTCCCAAGCATAAGATGGAACAATAGGAATGCCTCGATAGAACAGTGGAAGCTGACCATCTTCGCCGGCTTGTCCCGATACGAGGTTCGTGAATTGTCGCTCAGTACCATTCACATTCGCCTCGTAACTTGAGAGCAAGTTTTCATAAACCGTCCCCGTTACCATCATGTAACGGCGGCTTTGAGGGTACTGCTTCAAGATGTTTTTACTATCCTGGTATACTTTCTTCAAAACCTCGATGGCTTGTCCGTCTGCTAAGTCACTCGTGGCTTCTTTTGGGAACGTGTCGATTCCCTGCACACAATACGAAGATCCTGAACCATCAACGGAAAGCAGCTTCGGCCAAATTCCATCGATGATGTTCCAATCTTCATCCATGCTTGCGGAGTCCGCGAAGCTCATCTGACGCCAGAAATCCCGGCGCACCCCGTCGGTCACAAGCTGATCAATCCAGCTTTCAACTTGGGTGCCCTGCGGATCCATGCTGTCAACACCAGATCGCAGATACTCTTCCGCCAAGTTGTTTCCCGCGACCGCTGCAAGGGCATTTTCAAAATCATCAACACACCATTCCATGGCCACGTCGGCTTTTTCAAGCTCTAGTGTCCGGTTGATGATATCGGTTCCAGGCGTGAAATCCGGAGCGCATCCATCGTACTTCTTGGTGATTTTAGATCGGCCGAGCACCCGTCTGACCTCCAGTCCCGAAGGAAC
>NZ_JAAHHS010000235.1 GCF_010692395.1 Moorena sp. SIO3H5 | reverse complement strand
TACCATTAGTAACGGCTAGTTGCACTGGATCATCTCAAAATTCTGTAAAGAGTGTGTAAAGATTGTGTCAAATTGAGAAGTGAGCCTTCCCTCTGTTGGTGCGCATTCACCCTTAGCTCTGTTGGTGCGCATTCACCCTTAGCTCTGTTGGTGCGCGTTCACCCTTGTCGGGAAACCCGACCGGGGTCACACCGCGTCGCAAAAAGGGCGCGCTTCGCACCGCATCAAATTTGATCGCAACTTAGGATTCAGTGGCTTTACCACTCCTTAAAAAAAAGGGTCGCGTGGGAAGCCTCTGTTATTCGAGAACACTAGAAAGAGTGATAATACCAAGTTGGACTCAAATTCGTAAGTCATTTTCTTGGTAGGCGTTCCCTAGCACTTTTTCAAAGCGCTAGGTTGCACCGCTTGCAGTTGTTATTAGTCCTTTGTCACCACTCGAGAACCAATTGAGTAATAGAACTTGAGAAATTCAGGCTCGATGTTAGTTTCTGGAAAATCTATGGATTTATAGCCATCAAAGCTCTGAAAACTCTCAAAATATACCATTTCCGACCCTGTCGTTCTTTTCGGTGGACTAAAGCCAATACTCTACAACTAGGCAGGAGTTACTCAATACTGGGCAACACAGTCTATAAGTAGTAGGGGGCATTATTAACGGAAGCTACAGATAAAATTGCTGCGTAAGTTTTGCTAGGGTGGGAATTATCCACCCTACTACTAACCTAAATTGCTAGTTATCAAAAAACACCTCAAAATGGCTTAAATACACCAAAACTTAGTATCGCTAGATCCTAAATTTAGATTTTACGGCGATCAGCCCACACTCTAACCATTAGGGGGAGTGTGGTTGATGTCGCATTTAATGATATATTGTACTAGCACTATTAATGCTTGAATCACAGAATCCCGTTTATTGGCATTTAGGCTGACCATCGGGGGTCGGTTGCTTTGATCAACAAAGCCCAACGCGATCGCTACATCCTCTTGAGACCAGGCTCCTTGACAATCAACATGGGTTAGGCCAATCACTAAGGGAATTTTCACACGCTGTCCCATAAAACTGAGGAGGCGACGGGAAGCGCTAAAGTTACTGGGACGATGGGCATCAACAAGGAGTATGTAAGCATGGGCTTTCCGAATCAGGATGTCCCACATGAAATCAAAGCGAGACTGTCCTGGAGTACCATATAAATGTAGCGCCATATCTTGAGCAAATTGCAAACGCCCAAAGTCCATCGCTACTGTAGTTTTTTGCTTAATTTTAGTTGTCACGTCCGTTGCTAAGCAATCTGTATCCACTACATCAATTTCGCTAACCGAGCGAATGAAAGAGGATTTTCCAGCACCCACGGCACCGGTTACAACTAGACGCATAATTTCCACGCTTATTTGCTGTTAGCCGTTCTGAAGCAGAATCGGAAACACGACAACATTATTGTCAACCACTGGATTAGGATTACCATGCTCTGATTGCATAAAAACTACCATTAACTCCAAAAAGTACCTAGCTGTTATTAATCGTTAATTACCTCCTTAAGAAACCAAGTAAGTGTTGCACAAAGCGATTGCTTAGCTCTTGAGGATTGTCCTCCTCAGTTCGATTGGCCCCAACGGCGACTGGCTCTAATCCCTGTGATTGCCAATAGTTCTGTTGATATGAAGTAAGCATAGGCACTTCTGTGACTAAACCCACGCTAATCAGCCGGAAGGATATCTGTTGAACCGTTTCCAGAGACTTCCCCAACCGAGTAGCAATATCAGTGAGGGAAATCGACCCATTGGCTAATTTCCAAACTGCAGCTTCCATTGGGTCTAGCCCTAACTGGCGATGACCGACCATCGCCCTAGATAGTGCTGAGGTTGTCTCAGGTAGCTTGTCTGCTAATCCAGTCCAATCTGGTAAAGCTCGCAGACCAATTAAAGTTGCTTTGGTAGCTGAGATGCTTAAACCCGTCATTTCTATGGTGGCCAAGGTTGCCTTAGAGTCAAACCTAAATTTAGCATCTTTGAGCCGGAATAAGCCACAAACTGAGCGTAGCACCTGGGCATGAAATAGTAGTCTCAACTGCTCTGGATGCAGAAATCCCTTAGTCTTCAAGTAAAGACCAATAGGTTTATTCGCCGGACATCGATTTACCTGTTCATTGATTACCTCAGGGCTCAGCCAACCCCGCTGACACATCATTTTCAGCAGGCATTGGTTATCCAGACGATGGCTAACTGCCAAGATCCGACCTTGGCGCAGTAGAATATGTCGAGCTTTTATTTCTTGACTATGCCTACTTAGCTTGAATCGGAGGGTTAGTAATCCAGTTTTGTTTCCTTGATCGAGGAACTGAAACAATTCTGGGAGGGAAAATTCCGCTAAAGAACTCGTGATAGCCATTACTTGCCAATAAGTAAGAAATTCACCTATTACTAGGCTTAAGTTTATTGATAGTCACATAACATAATGAATAATCTATTTTTTTTAATCCATTTTTTTGGATTTTATCTTAAAGTTATTAAATTTTAATTATTTTACAATGAAATTCCACCCAGTTGGTTGGTACTTAACTAAGTGTAAATCGAAAAAATTCTCTCTTATGGCTGATGCGTAACGTGAAGATATAAGCCTTAGAGAGGATAGGGTCAGCAGGGTTTCTGAAATTGGCAATCTGACATTGGCAATAGGCTTAACTCAAACCTGGCGCTTAGATAGCTTTGCCAGTATAGCCACTTCCAGTTAAGACCATAGGTCTCTTGAGTTACCTAAAATCAAAAGGATTTCTTAAATTATTCAAATAACAGTGACCATTTCTACTAAAAATCCTAGCTTTACATTATATTGAACTAGCTGTCAAGATTAAATTCACCCACCCTAATCTAATATCAAGTCTGGTTGAATACCCATCAATTTTGGGGCCCGGGCACGGGGAGGGTAGGGAGTGTAGGGAGATGGCCAGATGGCCAGATGGCCAGATGGGGGAGGTTTTTATTAAGCGATGCAGCGCGGTCTTGGGGGTTTCCCCCACTCGCTATTGCATCAAGACAGGGTAATTATCCCGAGACGATATAAGCAGTGGCAACCTTTCATATCTTTGCTGTGGCACTTTAACTAGAGTTTTGTTTCATAAATTCCTGGTATGGAATGGTGAGGCTCTAAGGCTGCCTTCAACTCTGGAATCACCCGCTTGATTTCCAGCATCAGCACCCCCTGTTTAGCTGCCTTGGTGGCTAAGACTAATAGAACAGCATACTCGCCACAGTTGGTTAGTATGCCATAACCTTTATTACCTTCTACGAAGATGCGGTCTAGAATGCCTCTGGACAATTCCGAGCCAATCCGTTCACCTAGGGATAACATAGCAGCTGACATGGCTGATACTCGTTCTTCATCCATCTCGCTCGGTAAACTCGATGCTATAGGCAGTCCATCAGGAGAAACTAAAGCAGCTCCTTGAACCTCACTGGTGCTGGTAACAAAATTTTGGATAATGGTCTCCAGCTTGGCGGTATTAATGGTCATGGTTATCCATTCCTCATCGAAACGTTACTGCTCAATCGAGTTCGTGGAAAATAGAGTGATAGGGAAAGTCTAGCCAATTATCAAGGTCTATTTGCCATACTCGGTCGTTGCAGTAAATTCGTCGGAGATCTGGCTTGGGTTAGGATATCAGGAACTATAGCCCAAAGGTACACAGAACCTATCAAACCTTTTGCCCCATATCAGGAAGCCTAGTTTCAGGCTATGGCGTAGACTCGGGTCAAATGAGCTATAATTCAGACTTTGTGGTGGCTGAAATTGCCTGGGTCGGGTTACTGGCGGAGGATTTGAATCCTAGTAAGCGTGCTGGTAAAACAGCACATATCATCCGTGAGGTTGAGAATCTAAGACCATAACGCACCAGGGTTTAGCCGGATAAGTAAGTTAATTAAACTAGCATTATAGACAAAAACTATGCGAACTCATTATTGTGGTGAACTCCGAAGCCAGCACATTGGTGAAACTGTTACCATCTGCGGCTGGGTCTCGAAACGTCGTGACCATGGAGGTGTCATCTTCTTGGACCTACGGGATATTCGTGGTGTTGTCCAAATTGTTAGTGACCCTGAGCGTACCCCTGATTCCTATAACGATGCCGATCACCTGCGCAATGAATATGTAGTAAACGTTACTGGACGAGTTACTAAGCGTCCTGAGGAGTCCCTTAATCCGAAATTGCCTACTGGCGAGGTAGAAATTTACGCTCATAGCATTAAACTGCTCAATAAAGTGCGTAAGCAGTTGCCATTTCAGGTGTCCAGTGCTGATACTGAGTCAGTGCGAGAAGACTTGCGGCTGAAGTATCGCTACTTGGACTTAAGACGCGATCGCATGAGCAAAAACCTGCAACTGCGCCATCAGGTGATTAGAGGAATTCGCCGTTACCTGGAAGATGAACAAGGCTTCATCGAAGTGGAAACCCCAGTGCTAACTCGTTCCACTCCCGAAGGTGCTAGAGACTATCTTGTCCCCTCCCGTGTTAATCCGGGTCAGTGGTACGCTCTGCCCCAATCCCCCCAATTGTTTAAGCAGCTGTTGATGGTATCGGGTATGGATCGATACTACCAGATTGCCCGATGTTTCAGGGATGAAGACCTCAGAGCTGACCGACAGCCAGAGTTTACCCAGTTGGACATGGAAATGTCGTTTATGTCCCAAGAGGAAATTCTCCAGCTTAATGAGACATTAGTATTTCACATTTTTAAAACAGTCAAAGGTATTGATATCCCCACACCATTCCCCCGCCTCACTTACGCTGAAGCTATGGAACGCTACGGAAGTGATAAACCTGATACTCGCTTTGGCTTAGAACTAGTCAATGTCTCTGATTTGATGAAAGATTCTGGCTTCAAAGTCTTTTCCGGTGCAGTAAAGAGTGGGGGTGTAGTCAAAGTTCTACCTATTCCTGGTGGTAATGAAGCTATATCGAATGTCCGGATTAAACCAGGGGGTGACTTATTCAAAGAAGCAAGCGAAGCTGGTGCTAAGGGGATAGCTTATATCCGGGTGCGAGAAGGAGGTGAAATTGATACCATTGGGGCGATTAAGGATAACCTAAGCGATAGTCAAAAACAGCAGTTATTAGAAGTAACTGGTGCTACTGCTGGTCATTTGCTGTTGTTTGGTGCTGGTTCAGCTGACATTGTCAATAAAACCCTCGACCGCTTACGACTTGTGATTGGTCAAGAATTGGGATTAATTGATTCAACCAAGATTAACTTACTCTGGGTAACAGACTTCCCCATGTTTGAGTGGAATGCGGATGAAAAGCGTTTAGAAGCACTGCACCACCCATTTACAGCTCCTCATCCTGATGACTTAGATGATTTGAAAACGGCTCGGGCTCAAGCCTATGACTTAGTATGGAACGGGGTAGAAATCGGTGGTGGTAGTCTCCGGATATACCAGCCAGAGATTCAGCAGCAAGTTTTTGAAGCTATTGGCTTGTCTGAAGAGGAAGCTTACAGTAAGTTTGGGTTTCTGCTGGAAGCCTTTGACTATGGTGCCCCTCCTCACGGTGGGATTGCTTATGGTTTGGATCGGCTAGTAATGCTATTGGCTGGGGAAGAATCGATTCGCGATGTGATTGCTTTCCCGAAAACGCAACAAGCACGTTCTTTACTAACCGATGCTCCAGGTGCTGTGGATGATAAACAGTTAAAAGAGTTGTATGTAGCTTCTACCTATCACGATGAAGCATGAAATATGAAGTATGAAACATTATGAAGTATCAAGTATGAAGTATCAAGACTTCATCCTTGATCTTGGTTAGAAGAGCGATCGCTTGGAGGTTCATTTAACCATGCCAGTGCCGCACCGCCAACTTCTGATACGATACTGATCAAACGATACAAGGCAACCGAACTCAGCACCACTGCCGGAGCAAAATCATGCTCTAGTAAACCCACTGCAGTAGCTTCAAATACCCCAACTCCCCCTGGTGCCCCTGGGACAATTAAGCCCAACAGCCAAGCTACACTAAACCCACTAAGCAACAGGGGGAGTTGGCTGGGGCTGATTGGACTTAAGGCTAACAGGGTCAGCAAAAAGCCTGAACCTCGCAATCCCAAAAAGCCCAATTCCCCCAACAATGGTAGGATTGGGTAGCGCTTGACCCGGATAATCTGATCAACACCCGATTCAATGCTTTTCTTCTTGCCTGTTAATTTAGCTAAATACTGTAGGCATGGGTTTAAACACCAAGGATGAATCAGTATCAGTACAGCAAACAGAATTGGGAGTTGAATGATCCGGCTGGCCAGAGGAGAGCTGATCAAAGCCAGCAATAAAGCACCTACTGCCATCATGGGAGGTTCCATTAACACGCTCAGAGTAGCTACTCCCAATGGAACTCCTGCTGTTTTCGCTGCCCAGATCCGACCATAGAAGTGCCAAACGTTACCTGGTAAGTATTTGGCAATGTTAACTTTGAGATAGATCCGGATACACCATCCAAGCCCTAGTTGTTGGTCGAATTCCCGGAGTATCCAATGCCAAACCCAGCCAGTCCAGGTGTGGGCTAGCAATGTCACGGCAACAGCGATCCCTAAACAAGTCCATCCAGAAGTGCTGATCCGAATGGCTAGCACTTCTTGCCAGTTGTCTTTCAAGGCTTTTGCTAAAAAGAATAATGTCCCACCTAAGATTGCCCAGCGTAGGTAAGGTTTTAGGCGTGATACGACTCGCTTAATCGCTACATTCATTGACTATCTATTCTAACATTTTTACAAAGTAATACGACACGAACGAAGATATCACAAATGACAGACAAAGAATGAGAGTGATAAAATGCTAAAAACTCAATTACATTACTAATAGTTAAAAATATATATTTAAAATATAGCATTTTTTATAAAAATTTAGAATTGATCAGCCGTGTCATCGAGTAAGCGTGTTTACCGCAAGTTGGGTTGTTACTAGGTCACTATTGCAACGGTTTTTTGCCCAAGAGGATTGAGCGTTGACAGTTGACGGTTAAAAGTCAAATTCAAGGATAGTCTTACCAGTAAATTACATCTTTAAGCGGCAAGTTAGTATTAGACTCGCTTACACTCGAAAGCAAGGGGCTTTGTAGCAGTAGCATCACTATGCCAGAAAACATGTCGGACAAGCCATCGTTCCAAAACAAGTCAAATGAGAAAGCTTTGGAACCAGAAGAAAACTTGGTCATGGGGTTGTGGGAAAAATTAACCTCACAGTTTCACGACGGAAAATCTACCTCACAGTTTCAAGACAAGTATTACCAAAGCTTAGTCTACGGTTTTGGTGACTTGAAGACGGTAGTGTTGAACACAAGGCTATCAAGGCTCTCATTCGAGCAGGTATTTGTCCCCCTAAGATTCGCTACAAAAATTTCAGGTAATAGACCTAACCCATGGACAAACTCCCATCAATCTCAGATCAGTCAGGAAATTTGGGATTTTATCGCCAAAATACCTAAAAGACCAGCCTATCGACATTTGGCAATCATTGCCCCCCCAGGGTCAGGAAAAACCACTACGTTGCAGCATTTGACCCTGACCTATGCCAACAATGCTCACCGCCAGTATAAAGCGCCAAAACTAATTCCTATACTGGTAGATTTGCGGAATAGTTGCGATCGCATTACTAGTGAGCAAACACCATTATTGCCACAGCTAGTTACGAAACAAGTTGAGGAAGGGTCATTACCAGGATTGGGTCAATCCGCAGGCTTGGATAAACCTCCTGCCAATTGGTTTCGGGATCAGTTAGAAAATGGCAAATGCTTAGTGATGTTGGATGGGTTGGATGAAGTCGCTGATCCGGATCAGCGTCACCAGGTGAGTCAATGGGTTAACCAGCAGATGCAAACCTATCCCCAAACTGCTTTTATCCTGACATATCGTCACCAGGGCTATCGTAGTATACTGGGGTCGCACATCGAAACAGTTTTAGAAGTACAACCATTCAATTTCAACCAAATTCAGCAATTTCTTCAGGGCTGGTATCGACAAGCTAATATTAGTAGTCCCAGAAAACAATTATCACCTCAGAAGCAAGTTGAGGATTTAGTAGAGCGGATTAGAAATAATCCCTCGATAGCTTCAATGGCAAGCAATCCACTGCTGCTAACTATGATAGCTACCCTTCACGCTTGCGGTAGCATCTTACCAGAGCGTCGGGGAGAACTTTACAGCAAAATTTGCCATGTATTGCTGGAGGTGTCATCCCCTCAGAACATCCCTAGACCGCTAACAAGTGTGCAAAAACAATCAGTCTTACAAAGACTAGCACTAGGACTGATGGAACAGGAAACTTGTGAATTCACCCCATCTGATAGTCAAGAGCACCTAGCATCAGTGGCAGAGAGTCCACTAAAACCAAAGGAATTTCTTAAGCATATAGAGACAGCTACTGGGTTACTAGTGGAAAGGAGGCTAGGTATTTACGAGTTTGCTCACCAGAGTTTTCAGGACTATTTAGCCGCTGCTCAGGTAAAGGAACTGAACCAAGAGCAGATCTTGATTAAAAATGTGGATAATCCCTGGTGGACTGAAACTATCCGCTTCTGGGCCTCGGATGCTGATGGCACTAACTTGATTCGTGCAGCTTTGGAAAAGGCAACAGAAGAGTCTTTAGCTTTTGCCTATAATTGCCTAGCGCAAGGGTTGACCGTTAAGCCTAAGCTAGAGCAACAACTTGAACAAGTCCTAGCAGCCGATTTAGCATCCCCTAATCAAGAAATTGCTCAGTTAGCTGCAGAGGTTAAGTTATCTAGGCGGTTGAATCAACTATTCCGAATTGATGACAGAATCGAAATTGGCTTGAGTTATATTACCTGTGCTGAGTATCAATTATTTTTGGATCAAAGCCTAGCAGCAGGTGAGTATCATCAGCCAGATCATTGGGAAAGCAAACGGTTTATAGCGTTAGAGGGAAATCAGCCAATTACTGGAATTGAAGCTCGTGATGCAAAAGCATTTTGTAAATGGTTGACTCAAAACTACTCAACACCAGGATTCAGGTACAGATTGCCCACTTCCGATGAAGCACAGGAGTACCAAGCGATTGAACAGCCAGTAGGCTGCTGGTGCCAGGAAAAAGAACACAACGTGATTGTGGGGATAAAAGCAGCTAAGTGGAAAAATTGGCAAAAACAATTAGCTAATGTTGTTCAACTAGATATAGCTCTAGATTTAAACCTAAACTTGGAGGGGGAACTAGAACTGTTCCGATACCTAGATATCCAACTCTACCGGTATTTAGAGCTTAACCTCTACCAATATCGAAACCTTTACCAAGAGCTTGAACAAAACCTCGACCTCGATCGATACCTTTACCAGAACCTTGAGCCATACCAAGACCTATACAAAGACCTCAAGCTAGGTAAATATATCAACCTCAATCCCTACCTCAACCTCGACCTTGACCGATACGAAAACCCAGATCTTAAATTACTCCGCTTCTATGTGCTGTTAGTATTTATTGCCTGGAGTGTGCGAGCTGATATTTATCAAAAAGCTGCTACCAATCCTGAAATCCTGAAACCTGTTCATTTGACGGTTAAAAATTGTCAAGACTTAAGCCGTAAGTATGCCAGTAATAGGGATAAAATTGCTCCAATTTACACATTATTTTTATTAATGGATGAGCGACGAACTGGTCGAATGCCAGCTTGGGAGGGAATTCGGGTTGTTCGAGAAAAAATTAACTAGACTATCCAATAAAAAAGGCAAAGTTATTAACAGTTATAAATTTAGATGCCTATATTACCATGGGCGAAGCGGGCAAGCTAAATGCTAATAGATAAATAAAATATTGCGAATTTACCATTATCATTAATCACCACAATAAACAATCAAATCAATTTCTACATCACCATTACCAGCCAGACCTATGACTCCAACCGTTGTTCGACAAGGTAACCGATTCTTGTTAAAATAAGAAGCATATAAGTCATTCACTGTCTGGTAGTATCTAAAATCAGTCACAAAAATGCGAGCCATAACTACCTGAGCGAAGCTAGTGCCAGCATGGTCTAAAACCAGCTTCAAGTTTTCCATTACCTGTTTAGTCTGTTCCTCAATTGACCCAATTATTACTTTTCCAGTGACAGGGTCTTCAGCTAGCTGTCCCGTCACAAATATAAAATCTCCTGCCCTAACAGCGTGGGAATAAGGAGCTACAGGTGGCAAAACGTTGTTCGGTAAAGTGATATATTCCAGCACCTTTTCAACTCCTTAAACAATAAACTTTAAATTTTTTTCTGAATTTGATTTTCAAGTGTGGAAATTATAATCAAGGTAGTCACTACCAAAGTTAGCCACTTGTGGTTTATTTTTGTTAGCCTGCATGAAAGCCTTCAATTAACTCAATACCTGAGCTCCTAGAATGTCTAGACCAGTTTTATACATCGCTATCACTAGCCACGGTTTTGGTCATGCTGTACGTAGTGCCTCCGTAGCTGCGGCTATTCAACGACTGTGTCCGGATATCCTACTGATTCTAGTAACAACAATACCACGCTGGTTATTAGAATCCTACATTCCGGGGGATTTTATTCATCGCCCACGGGCTTTTGATGTTGGTGTTATTCAAACCGACAGCTTAACAATGGATAAAGAGGTAACCTTAAGCAAACTACAGCAAATTCGTTCCAATGCTAGATCAATTATTGCTAGTGAGGTTGACTTTATTCGTAACAATCGAGTCGGGCTGATATTAGCCGATATTCCCCCCTTAGCTGTAGGTATTGCTCAAGCGGCTGACATTCCCTGTTGGATGATGAGTAACTTTGGCTGGGACTTCATCTATCGAGACTGGGGAGGAGAGTTTGCTGAGATTGCCGATTGGATCAGTGAGTATTATGGAAAATGCGATCGCTTATTTCGCCTTCCTTTACATGAACCCATGAGCGCCTTCACCCATATCACCGATGTGGGCTTAACAGGGGGGTCACCAGGGTACAGTACAGATCAATTAAGGAAGCATTGTGATCTGAAGTCTCCAAAGTCTAAAACGGCTTTACTCACCTTTGGGGGGTTAGGGTTGGAACAAATTCCTTACCATAATCTATCTAGATTCCCAGAATGGCAGTTTATCACATTTGACTCTCAAGCACCAGATTTACCCAATTTACTAAAAATCAAGGGTCACGACTATCGACCAGTGGATTTCATGCCCTTGTGCTCCCGAGTGATTTCCAAACCGGGCTACAGTACTTTTGCTGAAGCCTTACGCCTGGATATACCTATTTCTTCAGTTACCCGCTCGGGATTTGCTGAAGCCGCTATCCTAATAGAAGGGGTGCAAGACTACGGTCACCACCAGATTTTAACACCGACAGAATTTTTCCACGGCAAGTGGGAATTTCTCCATCATACTCCCAAGCCTCCCAGAAAATCTCAAAGCTTGGTAAAGGATGGAACAGACAAGATTGCTAAAGATATTGTTAACTACCTCCAGACTCACACTAAATAGCCTAGATAGCCCCTGCCATGATATCTACCGTAGATTCGCTTATAGAACAGATCCAGAATAGCCATAATTCTATCCCAAAGTCCATAGACACACCAGAAACCTCTACTATTGAAGAGCAAACCTCTAAAGAGCAGACCTCTTTCCCCAGCCTAGAGTTGGCAGCACGAGACGTTCGTATGGTACTTGATCAACAAAGGGAGCGCAGTCAAACCTTAACCACAAAGCTCAATATCTTGTTTGTCACTAACGGAGCCTTGTTAACCAGTTTAACCATCTCTGGACTAGTATTTTTTCGCAGCCCTTTTGGTATTGCTGAGATACTGGGATTTATGCTTAACTTTACCCTACTAATCCGTGCTTTTCTCCCGCGTCAGATCGCAGTCAGTCCCAACTTGGGAGATAAAAAATTCCTAGAACGTTACCTGGTACTCTCACCAGAACAATACCAGCTACAGATGCTGGTTAATCTGGTAGAGACTTATAATGCAAACAGGCAGCGATTAGAAGATTTTTCTCTATCGTTGAAGTATTCTGCTTATGTAACTTGGGGGGTTGCCTTGATTATTACGTTGAATGTCATAGCAGAGTTTTGCATTCCTG